>NZ_JBQDYE010000009.1:0-126504 GCF_052044155.1 Salinisphaera sp. SWV1 | reverse complement strand
GCCCGGGCTGCGGGCTCGCGCTCGATGTCTGGCGGCGCCGCGCTGCCCGGTCCAACCTGCCGGGTTCCGGCCAACCGGCTGGCGCCGGCCCGGCGGCGGGCGAGGACGAGCCATTGCGGCCGGATACCTTCGTTCGCGACGGTCGCAAGATCGGCCGTAACGAAGCCTGCCCGTGTGGCTCCGGCAAGAAATACAAGCACTGTCATGGCCGCGATGTATGACGCCACGCCCTGTTTTTTCGCGCCACTGTTGACCCGCGAGCGCTGACCATGGCTGTGAATCTCTCCGAGCCCGGGGCGCTGGCCCCGATTACCGGCGTGCGCTGGGCGACCGCGGACGCTGCCATCAAAAAGCCGGGCGGGGACGACCTGGCGCTGCTCGTGCTCGACGAGGGCGCGACCGTGGCCGGCGTGTTCACGCGGAATGTGTTCGCGGCCGCTCCCGTGGTGCTGGCCCGTCGGCACATGGCCACCACGGCGCCGCGCGCGCTGCTGATCAACAGCGGTAACGCCAATGCCGGCACCGGGCGTCCCGGCGAGGCCGACGCGCTGGCCTGCTGCCAGCGCGTGGCGGATTCGCTGGGCGTGGCGGCCGAGCAGGTATTGCCGTTCTCGACCGGCGTGATCGGGCAGAGACTGCCGATGTCGCGCATCGAGCCGCTGATTACCGGCCTCGCCGAGGCGTCCACCGAAGATGGCTGGCGCTCAGCCGCGCGCGCGATCATGACCACGGACACCGTGCCCAAGGGGGCGAGCCGGCAGCGGGTGCTCGACGGTGGCACCGTGACCCTGACCGGTATCGCCAAGGGCTCCGGCATGATCCGGCCGGACATGGCCACCATGCTGGCGTTTGTCGCCACCGATGCGGCGGTGCCCGCGGCCGATCTTGACGCCGCCCTGCGCGAAGCCGTGGGGGTATCGTTCAACAGCATCACGGTCGACGGCGATACCTCGACCAATGACGCGGCCATGCTGTGCGCGACGGGCGCCGGGGTCGCGATCGATCGTCGCCGGCCGGGCTGGGCTGCCTTCGTCGAGGCGCTGCGCGACCTCATGACCGAACTGGCCTGTGCCATCGTGCGCGATGCCGAGGGCGCCACGCGCTTCATCACGCTCGCAGTCGATGGCGCGAACAGCGTGGACGAAGCGCGCGCCGTGGCGTTCACGGTCGCGCATTCGCCGTTGTTCAAGACGGCCGCATTCGCCGGCGATCCCAATTGGGGCCGTATTCTGGCGGCCGTGGGGCGGGCGCCGGTCGCGGATCTGGCCATCGACGGTGTGGCGATCGCGCTGGACGACGTGGCCATCGTGGCCGGCGGCCAGCCGCTGCCCGACTATCGCGAAGCCGATGCCGCCGAGGTGATGAGCCGGGCCGAGTTCACGGTACACATCGGGCTCGGGCGGGGCGATGCTGCGGCCACGGTGTGGACGTCGGATCTGTCGTACGACTACGTTCGCATCAACGCCGAGTATCGAAGCTGAGATGACATCCCAAGCGCGCGATGTACTGGATATCGCGGTCGGTGTCCTGGTCGATGCGCAGGGTCGGGTCCTGATCGCACAACGCCGGCCCGATACCCCCGGTGCCGGCTACTGGGAGTTCCCCGGCGGCAAGCGCGAAGCCGGGGAGACGCTATTCGATTGCCTGGCCCGCGAGCTGGCCGAAGAGATCGGGGTGACCGATCTGCGTGGTGAGCCGCTGATTCGTTTTGCCCACGATCGCGGCCCACGCCCGGTCCGCCTGCATGTGTGGCGGATCCATGCCTGGACCGGCGAGCCGGGCGGACGCGAGGGGCAGAGCGTGCGCTGGGTCGCGCGCGACGCGCTCGACGAGATCGAACTGCTGCCGGCGACGGATGTCATCCTGGCCGCGCTGGCGCTGCCGCGGCATTATCTGATCACGCCGCGTCTGACCGGCGCCGATCGCGATGCCTGGTTCGCCGCGCTCGACGAAGCGCTGCGGCGGGGAACGCGGCTGTTGCGCCTGCGCGATCCGGATCTGTCGGCTACGCGCTATGCGCGGCTGGCCGCCGCGGTGATTGCGCGTGCGCATCGCCACGGCGCGCTGGTGTTGCTCGATCGCGATGCGGATATGGTCAACGCGCTCGGTGCCGACGGTCTGCACTGGAGTGCGGCGCGCATCGCCGCCGCCCGGGGCCGGCCCGTGGCACGCGAGCTCTGGTTCGCGGCCTCGGCCCATGATGCCTCGGAACTCGACGCCGCGATCGCGGCGGGCGCGGATTTTGCCACCGTCTCACCGGTCGCGGTCACCACGACGCATCGCCAGGCCGAGCCGCTGGGCTGGCCCGGGTTTGAGAACCAGCGCGAGGACCGCGCCTTGCCCGTGTATGCGCTCGGCGGCCTGGAGATCGCCGATGAGGGCGATGCACTGGCACACAACGCGCAGGGCATTGCCGCCATCCGCGGGCTGTGGCCAGGAGCTGCGGACGCCTGAGCGCCGCGCGACCGGCTATTTATTACGCCAGGCTCCCGCCGCCGCGCTTGCGCATGCCTTCAATGCGTGGGCTCGTCCTGGCCGTAACCGGCCAGTGGCAGCGATGTCGTATCGGCCGAGCCGTCCCGGCCCGGAATCCGGTTGGATTCGTCGAGCCAGTCCCCGAGATCGATGAGCTTGCAGCGACGCGAACAGAACGGCCGGTAGGTATTCTGCGGCGTCATGTCGACCGGTTCGCCGCACTGGGGGCAGGGAACGTGTTGTTTCGTAGTCATGACGGAAAGCGTAGCGAACAAAACCCGGCCATGGGAACCCGGCGTTGCCCGTGACCGCCCGGGGCAGGCACGCGCGCCCGGCAAGGCGTGTCGAGCGCCGCGTCAGCGCGCCATTGGCAACGCGGCGCGGCTGCAACGGGCGCGGGGCGACACGGCGCGTGCATATGCAGCCCCTAAAACCGACAGCAGGCCATGCGGAAGGCGACGCTGTGCTCGGTCTGTCGCAAGTGCAGCTGGCTGTCCTGGTAGCGCATGAAACGCACGGTGGCCCGGTGCCGTCCGCCGCTGATCTCGGGAAATACGCCCGGGTCGTCCAGTAATACGCGGATCATCTGCGTGCCGGTGGCGGTGTTGTGCACGAGTACGCCGCCCTCGGCGACCTCGGCGGTCGGCTCGGCGCTGTCGCGCAACAGTCGCAAGAGCAATTGCACGCCACGCTCGACCGGTTCCACGCGCTGGGACCAGCGCGCAATATCGTCATCGATGGCCTCGTCGTCCTGGGCCAGCCAGTGATGATAGGCCGGTAGATCGAAGCTACAGGTGCCGCCCGGGATGGCATGGCGGTTGTTGAGGCTGTTGAGCAATTCGTTGTCGCGCAGTTGATAGGAAGCGAACTGCGGTGGAATCTGTGTCATCTCGCGCGCGATCGTGTCCAATTTCGTCAGAATGCCGGTGAGCGCGCTCTGGTCGATGTCCTCTCGCTCGCTCAGCTGGGACAGGTTCGTGCGGCGCAGTTCGAGTTCCTTGCTCACCTGGCCGCGGATATCGTGACGCGACATGACGTTCAGGATATCGAGCAGTGCATCCAGCGTGGCACGGCGGCCCCAGGCGCTCGCGTCGGCGCGATGGTGGCGCAGGCGGGCGGTCAGGTGCTCGATGCGCAGGAAGGTGCGTATCCGTTCATTGAGCGGTTGTTCGTAACAGAGCACGCCGTCATCGGTCACGCGGGCCTCCCGTGTCCAAATGTCGACGACAAGTCTATGCCGCCGGGGCCGCCACGCAAAGCCGCGACCAGGACCGCGCCGGTGACAGCAGGCCTGCCTACCCCGGCAGGTGCAGCGGCGGCAGGTCGGTGATCTCGCCGCGGGCCAGGCGCTGGTAGCCGGCATGCAGGGCGGCGGCAAGGTCGGCGATGTCCTTGCGCGGCCCGGTGTTGATGAGCACGTCGTCGGCGTATTCCAGCCGCTCGGTACGCGATTCCTGCGCCGCGATCATCTTGCGCGCCAGGCTGTCGTCGATTTCGTCGCGCCCCTTCAGGCGTTCCAGTTGCACCGGCTCCGGGGCATCGATGACGAGCACGCGGTCGACCAGGTCCAGCATGCGCGATTTGACCAGCAGGGGCACCACGAGGATGCAATAACCGGAATCCACGGCATCGCTCTGGCGCGTCAGTTCGCTGCGAATGCGCGGATGGGTGATGGCTTCGAGATCGCTGCGGGCGTCGTCGTCGTCGAACACGATGCGGCGCAGGGCATGCCGCTTGAGCCGGCCCGCCTCGTCCACGATATCCGCGCCGAATCGCGACACAATCTCTGCCAGCGCGGGTTGCCCGGGCGCCACGATTTCGCGGGCGACGGTATCGGCGTCGATGATGGTCACGCCGAGGCGTTCGAAGGCCGATGCCACCACGGATTTGCCGCTGGCAATGCCGCCGGTCAGGCCGACACGAAGTTTACGACTCATACCCGGTCTCCACGAGCGGTTCGAACGAAGTTGCGGCCGGCGGCCGTTTTGTCATCAATCTGTCGCCGATGACCGTTAGCGTCGAACACAGGCACTAGCGCAATCCCGAAAACGTCAAATAGGCGTGCAGGATTGTATCGCCTGCGACCAGTGCCAGCCAGCCGCCGAATGCGAGCCACGGGCCGAACGGCATGGCGGCGCCCCGCGGCAGCCGTCCCGAGGCGATCAGCGCGCCGCCGACCAGCGCGCCGCCCAGCGACGCGGCCAGCAGGGCGAGCGGCAGTTGCGCCCAGCCCAGCCATGCGCCGAGCGCGGCCGCGAGTTTGAAGTCGCCGTGGCCCATGCCGATCTTGCCCGTGGCCAGCCGGAACCCCTGGAACACCGCCCACAGCACCCCGTAGCCGGCTGCCGCGCCGACGATGGCATCGGTCGGCCCGGGTGCGGTTGGCGCCAGCTGCACCACGCTGACCAGCAGGCCCGCCCAGAGCAGCGGCAGGGTGATCGCATCCGGCAGCAGCTGGGTGCGGAAATCGATCGCGGCCAGGGTCAGCAGTGTCCAGGACACGGCGACCATGCAGCCGCCCCAGGCGGTCGCGCCGAAGCGCGCGACCGCGAGCACGGCCAGCAGCGCCGCGGCCGTCTCGATGGCCGGATACTGCAACGAAATCCGCGCGCCACAGGCCGCACAACGCCCGCGCAGCATGAGATAGCTGACGACAGGCAGGTTGTGCGCGGCCCGAATCGACGTTTGGCAGCGCGGGCAATGCGAGCGCGGCACCGCCAGGTCGAAGCGCGCCGCCTGCGGTTCGGGTCCGGGCTGTTCGAGGATGTCCGCGGCGTCGCGGCGCCAGCGTGCTTCCATCATGGCCGGCAGGCGCCGAATCACCACGTTGAGGAAGCTGCCGACGACCAGACCGATAACGGCGACCGCGATATAGACGAACGCGGGCGGCAAGCCGGCCAGGCCCATCAGACCACCGACCCGAGCTTGAAGATGGGCAGATACATGGCAATCACGAGCCCGCCCACCAGCACGCCGATGACCGCCATGATCATCGGCTCGAGCAGGGACGACAGACCGTCCACCTGGGCATCCACCTCCGACTCGTAGAAATCGGCGACGCGGCCGCACATGGCATCCAGGGCGCCGGCCTCTTCGCCGATCTTGATCATCTGATGCGCCATGCTCGGGAACCGGCCAGTGTTCGCCATGGCGAGCTCCAGGCGCTGGCCGGATTCCACCTGCCCGCGCATCTGGTGGATCGCTTCCTCGAAGGCCACGTTGCCCGCGGCACGGGCGACCGAATCCAGTGCCTCCACCAGCGGTACGCCCGCCGCGAACATCGTGGCCAGTGTGCGCGAAAAGCGGGCGACGGCGGCGTTGTCGACGATCGGACCGACCACGGGCGCACGCAGCAGCACGCGATCGAGTGCGCGCCGGAATCGTCGCGATCGCCGGCGCGCGGTCACGAAACCGTAGCCGGCGCCGAACACGACGGCGAGAATCAGCCACCACCAATGCTGCACGGTTTCCGACAACCCGATCACCATCAGCGTAAACGCCGGCAGGTCCGCGCCGAAGCCGCGAAACAGCGACTGGAACTGCGGTACCACGAAATACAGCAGAATGCCCATGACGATAATGGCTACGATGATCACCGCCGTCGGATAGAACAGGGCCTTGCGTACCTTGGTCTTGATCGCCTCGGTCTTTTCCTTGTAGGTGGCGATCTTGTCGAGCAGATCCTCGAGCGTGCCGGAGCGCTCGCCGGCCGCGACCAGGTTCACGAACAGCTCGTCGAAGTAACGCGGATGACGGGATAGCGCCTCGGCCAGCGGCAGCCCCGATTCGATGTCCTCGCCGATGGCGTTGACGAGCTCGGCCAGGCTCGGATTCGAGGCGCCCTTGGCCACGATGTCCAGCGACTGCACCAACGGCACCCCGGCGCCCAGCATGGTGGCGAGCTGGCGCGAGAGAATCGCGATATCGCCGGCCTTGATCTTCTTCTTGCGCTTGCCGCCGATGCCGA
The DNA here is from genome assembly GCF_052044155.1 of Salinisphaera sp. SWV1. NCBI lineage: Bacteria > Pseudomonadati > Pseudomonadota > Gammaproteobacteria > Salinisphaerales > Salinisphaeraceae > Salinisphaera > Salinisphaera sp. SWV1. The sequence goes on along the minus strand of NZ_JBQDYE010000009.1, from coordinate 120,062 downwards.
ACAGTTTCGTCTGCTTGCGTACGCGCAGCGGGTTGATGTTCTGGCGGCGCAGGGTGGCGCGCACCATGGCCTCGTTCGGGCCCTCGGTCTGGCCCTTCACCCGGGTGCCGTTGCGGTCGGTGCCGATCCAGAAGAACGTATGGTTTTCGGTGCGTGTTTCTGCCATGAGGCCTCTTCGCCGCCGGGTATGGCCCGGCTATTCCATGCCCAGTTTGGCCAGGCGATAGCGCAGTGCCCGGAACGTGATACCCAGCCGCTGCGCGGCCTTGGTCTTGTTGTAACGGCAGGCCTCCAGCGCGCTTTGAATGCGCTCGCGCTCCAGGGCCTCGAGCTGGCTTTCCAGGTCGACGGATTCGTCGGGCGCCATGTCGGCCGGATTCGAGGCCACGGCATCGGCCAGCGGTGAGTGCAGCCGCAGGTACTCGCGCTCGATCAGTGGCGATTCGGCCAGGGTCACGGCGCGTTCCAGAATGTTTTCCAGCTCCCGGATATTGCCGGGAAAGTTGTAGCGCATCAGCGCAGCGAGCGCCTCGTCGGTCAGCCGGGGCGTGCGGTCGAGCCGCATCTTGCGTGCCAGGCCGGCGAGGATGCGGTCGGAAAGTGCCGGAATGTCCTCCGTACGCTCGCGCAGCGGCGGCACCTTCACCTCGATGACATTCAGCCGGTAGTACAGATCCTCGCGAAAACGACCGCGCGCCACCTCGATCGACAGATCGCGATGGCTGGCACTCACGACACGAACGTCGACCGCTGTTTCCATGGTCGCGCCCACCGGCCGGATCGAGCGCTCCTGGATCGCGCGCAGCAGCTTGACCTGCATCGCCAGCGGCAGATCGGCGATCTCGTCGAGAAACAGCGTGCCGCCGTCCGCCCGCGCGAACAGCCCCGGCGTGTCGCGTGTCGCGCCCGTGAACGCGCCGCGCAGGTAGCCGAAGAATTCCGATTCCATCAACGCCGCCGGGATCGCGCCGCAGTTCACCGGCACGAACGCGCCGCTCACGCGCGGGCCCTCGGCATGGATCATGCGCGCCACCAGTTCCTTGCCGGTACCGGATTCGCCGGTGATATAGACCGGCGCCTGGCTGCGTGCCAGCTTGGCGATGGTCTCGCGCAGGCGCGCCATCGCCTCGGTCTGACCCACCAGCCGGGGCGACACATCCAGCGAGGGGTGGGGCGGGGCGTCGTGCTCGAGCCCGGCCAGCTTGAGCGCCTGGGCAACCAGGGCCCGCAGCCCGGCGACATCGATCGGCTTGGAGACGAAATCGAAGGCGCCCGCCTTGAGGCTGGCCACGGCCGCCTCGGCGCTGCCGTAGGCGGTGATCACGGCCACCGGGCAGCTCTTGGCCCGGTCATTGATGTGTCGGACCAAGTCGATGCCTTCGCCGTCCGGCAGGCGCATGTCGGTCAGACACAGATCGAAGTGTTGGTCGTCGAACCGGCGCCGGGCCGTGGTGAGATCGGCGGCCGCCACGGTCTCGATGCCCATCCGGCCGAGCGTGATTTCCAGAAGCTCGCGGATGTCGGCCTCGTCGTCGACGATCAGGGCGCGTGCGGCGCTCTGGACTGCGGCGTTCATGAATTCGGGTCCTCGTCAATCGTGCGCGGCAACAATATACGAAAGCAGGCCCCGCGCGCGTGGTTCATTGGGATGAGACGGGCGCCGTTGGCCTCGCAGAGTTCACGCGCGATGTGCAACCCGAGGCCGGTGCCGTCGGCCGCGGTGGTGAAGAACGGTTCGAGGATGCGATCCAGCAGATCGGGGGCGATACCGGGCCCGTCATCGACGATATCCAGCACCAGGTTGCGGTTGGCATCGATATGCGCGTGAAGCTCGATCCGGGGCGCGCGATCACGCCGCGCATGCCGGTTGCTGTTGTCCCACAGACTGAACAGGACCTGGCGCAACTGACTCGGATCGAAACGTATGCGGTGGAATGGCCAGTCGCCCAGTTGCGAAAACTGCGGCGGGTCGTCGCGGGTCTCGCGATAATCGGCGACCATCTCGGGCACCCAGGCGGCCAGTTCCAGGATGCGCGGCTGTTGCGCGGAGCGCCGGGCCAGACCCAGCACGTCCGAGATGATGCGGTCGATGCGCTGACAATGGCGATGGATCATGGCCAGCAGCCGGCGATCGTCCGCGCCCAGTCTCGGTGATTCGGCCAGCAACTGCTCGGCGTGACTGATTGCACCGAGGGGATTGCGGATCTCGTGGGCGATGCTCGCGGTCAGCCGTCCGAGCGACATCAGCTTCATCTGCTGTGCCTGCTCGCTGGCGCGCCGCGCATCGTCGAGAAAGATCAGGGTCGGCGTCTCGTCGCCCCCCAGCGCCGAGAACTGCGGCTGCAACGGACGCCCGGCCACCTCGATCAGCGGCGGGACGGCATGCCGACTGCGCCAGGTGGCGAGTGTTTGGGTCAAGGTCGGCGGCAGGTCGGTAAGCGTTGCCGGGGGCGATTCGGCGTCGGAGTAGTCGAGCAGTTCCAACGCGGCGTGGTTGAGAATCTGAATCCGGTCGTCGGCGTCGACGACGATGGCGCCGGTCTGCATGCGATCGATGATGCGCCGGTTCAATTCGGCCATGTCGCGCGCCTGGCTGGCATGGCTGGCCGCCGATGCATCGCTGACCCGGATGCGGCGGGCCAGGCCGTAGGCCATGAAGGCGGTGGCGAAGTACAACGCCCCGAGAATGCCGGCTTGAACGAAATCGGTAGGGGCGTCGGCGAGCTGCCAGTGCCGCAGAATCTCCTGGCCGATCAAGCCCAGCGCCGCGAGCGCGGCCAGCAGTCCGGACAGGCGCGACGGCAGCAGAATGCCGGCGGCGGCCAACGGTGCCAGCAGCAGCATCGCCAGCCCGCCCGAGGCGCCGTTGCCGCTGAAGCTCGCCAGCACGATCATCACCACATCCACCAGGATCTGGACGAACAGGTGCACCGCCAGCCGGGGCCAGTGCACCAGCGCGGCCCCGGCCAGACATACCGCCAGTGCCAGATAGGTCAGGCAGACGGCGCGGAACAGGCTGGGAAAATCGGGCGCGAACAGGCCGTGGCCATTGCCGGCGCTGAGGGTGGCGACCAGCCCGAAGGCGATCGCGCTGCGATAGAACGACAAGGTGACCGCGGACCGCCAGGTCGTGCCCGTATGCACGACGTGCGCGCGCCGAGCGTCCCGATTCATGCGCTTTCGTCGTGGCTCTGGCAGCAATAGCCCCGGGTATCGTGACGAGCCAGGCGCCGATCGAGGTAAGCGCCGCAAACATGGCAACGCACGGTCGGCGTGAACGCGGCGCGCTTGTCGGCCTTATCATCCACCGGACGGCGCGGCAGCGCGCGACGCAGCACGAGCCAGACGGCGCCGATGGCGCATAGAATCAGAATCAGGCGGGCCATGACCTTGGCGTTGTTGTCGTCCCCACCCGTGCAGCATACCCAAGCCGTGCGCCGGTCACGAGCAATTCATGGCCGGGGTGAACGGCGATGAACCCGCGCCGTATGTCGGGGCCAAGTTGTGATCGGTGCCGCAAGACGCGACAATGCGCGCCGCTTTCTTACGTTTTTCAGTTTGTTTGCAATCGAGGCGATCCCATGAACGTTCACGAATATCAGGCCAAGGAAATCTTCGCACGCTTCGGCGTGCCGGCCGGCGAGGGCAAGGTCGCCCGCTCGGCCGATGAAGCCGTGTCGGTGGCCAAGGAACTCGGCGGCGAACGCTGGGTGGTGAAGGCCCAGGTCCATGCCGGCGGGCGCGGCAAGGCCGGCGGCGTGAAGCTGGTCGACAGCGTGGACGAGGTCAGGAAGGTCGCGTCCGAGATGATCGGCTCGAGCCTGACCACGCACCAGTCCGGCGGCGTGGCACTGCCGATCAATGCGGTCTACGTGGAAAAGCCGGCCGATATCCAGAACGAACTGTATCTTTCGGTGCTGGTCGATCGCGCGACGCGCCGCGTGACCTTCATCGCCTCGCCGGAAGGCGGCATGGACATCGAGGAGGTCGCCGAATCCACGCCGGAGAAGATCACCCAGATCGCCATCCACCCGGCGGCCGGCTTCCAGGCCTACCAGGGACGTCAGCTCGGTTTCTTCCTCGGGCTGGACAAGAAGCAGGTCGGCGAGTTCGTCAAGGTCATGAAGGGCCTGTACGACATGTTCATGGAGACTGACGCCTCGCTGGTCGAGATCAACCCGCTGGTCACCACCGGCGATGGCGGCCTGGTCGCGCTCGACGGCAAGCTGAATTTCGACGACAACGCGCTGTTTCGGCATAAAGAGTTTGCCGACATGCGCGACATCACCCAGGAAAACGAGCGCGAGGCCCAGGCCGCCGAGCACGATCTCAACTACATCCAGCTCGACGGCAACATCGGCTGCATGGTCAACGGCGCCGGCCTGGCCATGGGCACCATGGACCTGGTCAAGCTGCACGGCGGCGAGCCGGCCAACTTCCTGGACGTCGGCGGCGGCGCCACCACCGAGCGCGTCACCGAGGCGTTCAAGCTGATCACCGCCGGTGAAGGCGTCAAGGCCATTCTGGTCAATATCTTCGGCGGCATCGTGCGTTGCGACCTGATCGCCGAAGGCATCATCACCGCGGCCAAGGACGTCGGCATCAACGTACCGGTGGTCGTGCGCCTGGAAGGCACCAACGCCGAGGAAGGCCGCAAGCTGCTGGACGAATCCGACTACGACCTCATCGCCGCGCAGGACCTGACCGACGCGGCCAAGAAGGTGGTCGCCGAGGCCCGCGGCTAGGCCCCGGCCCGTCATCGATCGTCCCAGGATTTACCGAGCAGGATTTTAAGACATGAGCATTCTCGTCAATTCCGACACCAAGCTGATCGTCCAGGGCTTCACCGGCAGCCAGGGCACCTTCCACTCCAAACAGTGCATCGAGTACGGCACGAACATCGTGGGCGGCGTCACGCCCGGCCGCGGCGGCGAGACCCATCTCGATCTGCCGGTGTTCGACACCTGCGCCGAGGCGGTTCGCGAAACCGGCGCCAACGCCACGATGATCTACGTGCCGGCGCCGTTTGCCGCCGATGCCATCCTCGAGGCCGAGGCCGCCGGCATCAAGACCATTATCTGCATCACCGAGCATATCCCGGTGCTGGACATGCTGCGTGCCCGCGCCGTGCTGGATGATTCCGAATCCGTGCTGATCGGCCCCAACTGTCCCGGCGTGATCACCCCGGGCGAGTGCAAGATCGGCATCATGCCGGCGCATATTCATCAGAAGGGCAAGATCGGCATCGTCTCCCGCTCCGGCACGCTGACCTACGAGGCTGTCTTCCAGACCACCCACAACGGGCTCGGCCAGTCGACCTGTGTCGGCATCGGCGGCGATCCGATCCACGGCCTCGACTTCACCGACGTGCTCGAAATGTTCGAGAACGACCCGCAGACTGAAGGCGTGGTCATGGTCGGCGAAATCGGCGGCACTGCCGAGGAAGAGGCGGCCGAGTTCATCAAGCACCACATGAAAAAGCCGGTTGTGGCTTATATCGCGGGTGTGACCGCGCCCCCCGGCAAGCGCATGGGCCATGCGGGTGCAATCATCTCGGGCGGCAAGGGCACGGCCGACGACAAGTTCGCCGCACTCGAAGCCGCCGGTGTCGCCACCGTGCGCTCCACCGCCGAAATCGGCACCAAGATGGCCGAAGTACTGGGCTGATCGCCCGGGCGCTTCCGCCTCTATCGAGCCGGCATCGCATGCTGCGGTGCCGGCTTTTTTGTGCGTTCGATACAGCGCGGTGGCTTATCGAAAAGGTCAGTCCGCAAATGAACGCGAATGACGCCAATGGCGGCGAACTGGCTTAGAGACTCTATTGAATCGGGGCACCATCGGTATTCGAGCTCTGTTCTCCGGGACTTGTCCGCAGATCAACGCAGATCAACGCAGATGCACGCAGATGCACGCAGATGGCGGTTGGTCGTTGGGCGCGCCGGATCGCTCAAGGGCGCCAAGTATGTCCTGCGCTCCGTTCATTGACGAAATCTTCGAATATATGAGTTCAGATCAGCTCAACTCTTTGGTTCGCGCCTCGAGTCGTCTACGCCACGAAAGCAAGACCGCATCTGCGTGCATCTGCGTTGATCTGCGGATAGTCTTTTTAAAGGAACAAAATCACCAGGCCCAACCGCGCCCCAGACCAGCCATTTCGAGAATTCCGGACCGCCATTGGCGTCATTCGCGGACCAGATTTCTTCGACGACGATCTACAGGCCGACCGCACCCCACTCGCGGATTTGCGTCCATGTCGGATTATCCGACTTACACGACTTTGCCGGGCTTCGTTCCGCCAAGAACACGAAACGGTCCGCAGATCGACGCAGATGCACGCAGATCGCGGTTGATCAGTGAGAGCGCCGGATCGGTCGCGGGCGCGATAGCCCTTGCAAGCTTCGGTCGTTGATGAATTTTCCACCTATCGGTTCCGGCCGGCTCGGTCGCCGATTAGCGTCTCGGATCATCCATGCCACGAAAATTAAACCGCATCTGCGTTTATCTGCGTCGATCTGCGGACAAATGTCTTAAAAAAACTAAGCGATCGACGGGTAACGCCCGACATGCTGTTGCACCCACGGCACGCAGTGATCGGTAGAATATGCGGCCTGTTATTTCGGTACGGATCGGCGGGCCCGGTATTGTGCCGGGGCGACGCCGCGCCGGTGGGCCCCAGACCTGCGCGGTCCGATGCCCATACGGAGCTTTTTCCTTGGCGACCGTCTACGAATTATCCTGCGACTGCGGTGCGACCCGCCTCGTTGCGCGCGGCGCACCGAGCCGCAGCACGTTCTGCCACTGTGAGAGCTGTCGCAAGCTCTACGGGGTGGAACTCCTGTCGGCCAGCGCCTGGCCCAATGAATCGGTCAAACGCACGGTCTCGGACGATGCGACGCTGATCGGGCATCGGTTGGCCGGCCGGCGCATGTGGCGCTACCACTGCTCCCACTGCGGCCGATTGATGCACGGGCGCAACCGGCGCGGGGAGATCGTAATCCCCAACGAACGCTTTCGCGACGCCGCCGGCGGGCGCCTGCCCGATGCGGTGAAACCGGTCGCGCACCTGTTCTACAACCAGCGCGTGCTTGATATCGCGGACAATCTGCCCAAACATGCCGGCGACAGCGGGGATGCCGTCCCCGAACCCACCGAGGGATAGAGGACTGACAATGAGCGATTCTTCGCTACGCGTGGCCATGGCCCAGCTCAATGTATGGGTCGGGGACATCGACGGCAATGCCCGCCAGATCATCGAGGCCGCCGAGACCGCGCGCGATCGCGACGGGGCGGATATCGTGGTCACGCCCGAGCTGGCGCTGCTCGGTTATCCGCCGGACGATCTGCTGCTGCGCCGCGGGCTGCCGGCGGCGATCGACGCCGCGATCGAGCGGCTGACCCGTGAGCTTTCGGGCATTACCGTCGTGATCGGGTATCCCGAGTATGTGGACGGTGCGATTTACAACGCGGCGCTGGTGGTGCGTGACGGTGAACGCATCGGGAATTATCGCAAGCAGTGTCTGCCGAATTACGGCGTGTTCGATGATCGTCGTCACTACGAGCCCGGCGATGCCGCCTGTGTGTTTGACCTGGCCGGCCATCGGGTCGGCGTAACGATCTGCGAGGATCTCTGGGAAGAAGGCCCGACGGCGCAAGCCGCGGCAGCCGGCGCCGACATTCTGGTCAATCTCAATGCCTCGCCATTTCATGTCGACAAACAGAGCGAGCGCGAGACGTTGCTGGCCCGGCGGGCGCAGGCCAACGGTCTGGCGATCTGTTATATCAACAGCGTCGGCGGCCAGGACGAACTGGTTTTCGACGGGCGCTCCTGCGCAGTTGATGCCCAAGGGCGGATCATCGCGCGCGCGCCGGCCTTCGAGGCCGGTGTGTTCGGCGTCGATTGGTCGCCGGTCAACGCCCGCGGCGAGATTGCCGAGCTGCCGAGCTCCGAAGCCTTGATCTACGATGCGCTGGTGCGTGCGACGCGCGATTATGTCGATCGCAACGGTTTTCCCGGCGCGTTGATCGGTTCCTCCGGCGGCATCGATTCGGCACTTGCGCTGGCCGTGGCCGCCGATGCGCTGGGTGGCGATCGGGTCTGGGCCGTGTCGATGCCGTCGCGCTATACCGCCGACATCAGCAATGTGGATGCCGCCGACCAGGCCGAGCGCATGGGCGCCCGCTACGACGAAGTGCCGATCGAGCAGGGATTTGCCGCGCTGCTGGAAACGCTCGGCCCCATCTTCGGCGATCGGGCGGCCGACACCGCGGAGGAGAATCTGCAGTCGCGCATCCGCGGCGCGTTGTTGATGTCGATGTCGAACAAGTTCGGGCATGTCGTGCTGGCCACCGGCAACAAGTCGGAGATGGCGGTCGGCTATGCCACGCTGTACGGCGACATGTGCGGCGGGTTCGCACCGCTCAAGGATGTCTACAAGACCTGGGTCTACCGGTTGGCGAAATTCCGCAACACCCGCGGCGAAGTCATCCCGGCGCGCGTGATCACGCGCCCGCCCTCGGCCGAGCTGCGCGACGATCAGGCCGATACCGACACGCTGCCGGAATACGATGTGCTCGATCCGATCATCGAGGCCTATGTCGAGGACGGTGCCTCGATCGAGGATATCGTCGCGCGCGGCTTTGCCGAAGACGACGTGCGCCAGGCCGCGGGGTTGATCCGGCGTAATGAATACAAGCGCCGCCAGGCGGCCCCCGGGCCGAAGGTGACCCATCGCGCCTTCGGCCGCGACCGCCGCTATCCGATTACCGCGGTCTACGGCGACCTGTAGACGCGAGCGCCGATCAGGCCAAAAAAAGGCCGCGCGGGATAACCGGCGCGGCCTTTTTTACGTGCCGAGCTTAGCGTGTCAGCCGTTAGCGCTATCCTGCTTGCTGGAGGAGCCGTCGCCATTGGCCGATTTCTTGCCGACGGCCGGCGGGGCGCCCATGTCCGGCAGTTTGTAGTCCGGCTTGTCGCCGGCCTGCTGGCGATAGAATTCCTTGCGATGGAGCAGGTAGTTCGGATAAGAGACCTGCAGAACGGCGCGGGTGTCCTCTGCCAGATCGGGCAGGTTCAGCTTGGCGTAGGATTGCTCCAGGATCTCCAGTGCGCGCGGCACCGAGTCCGAACCCTGATAGTGCTTGACGATGCCCGCGGCGCGGCGGCTGGAGGCCACGTAGGCGCGGCGTTTGTAGTAGTACTCCGCGATATGCAGGTCGTGCGCTGCGACACGATTGCGGATATTGATCATGTGCAGCTGCGCATCCTTGGCGTAATCGCTGTTCGGATAGTTCTTCAGCAGCAGGCTGAAATCGTTGAATGCCTGCTTGAGATACTGGACGTTGCGCTTGTCCGGATTCGAGCCCAGCAGGCCCGGATTGTTGCGCGCATAGTTCGACAGCCCGCGCATGTAGTAGACGTAGTCGATGTGCGGATTGCGCGGATGCTGCTTGATAAAGCGATCGGCGGCGTCCACGGCCTGGTCGTAGTCATGCGCGTCGTAGTGCGCGGTGACCGTTTCCAGCTCCGATTGTGGCGCATATTTGGAAAACGGGAACCGGGCGCTCACCTCCGCGTACAATGGCAGCGCCTGGCTGGGCTGCCCGTGCATGAGAAAATCACGCGCCGACTTGTAGAGCCGCTTCGCGTCCGCCGATTTGAGCTTGTGCCCCTGGCGGTCGGTCAGTGGTTTCTTGCTGTAACCGGTTTCGTCGATCCCCTTGTCGGAGGCGCAGCCGGCCATCACCAAGGTGACGATCACGCCCAGCGCGAGAACGATTTTTCGCATGCGAGCCCCGAAGCGCGTGACAACCGCGCGTTTTTGATATGCAAAACAAGGCCGAAGTATACCTATGAACCCGCGAATGAGTCATACGAATGCGAACCGCGGCCCCGCGCCGGCTGCCGCTTGAGCCGGCATGACGGGGCTGACCATGAATAACCACGCTGCCGATGCGCGCATCGAGCTGACCATTCCCGCCGAATATGCCGGCACGCGTCTGGACAAGACGCTCGCCGAGCTGTTGCCCGACTATTCGCGTTCGCGGCTCAAGCAGTGGCTGACCGGTGGTGACCTGACGGTCGACGGCGCCTCGCCGGCGCCCAAGACCGCGGTGGCCGGCGGCGAGATCGTGCGCCTCGCCGTGCCGGACGAGCCGCACGACGCCGAGGTGGCGCCGGAGCGCATCGCGCTCGACATCATCCACGAGGACGACGCGATCCTGGTGCTCAACAAGCCGGCCGGGCTGGTCATGCATCCGGGCGCCGGCAATCGCGACGGCACGCTGCAGAACGCCCTGGTGGCCCACGACGCGTCGTTGGCGGCGCTGCCGCGCGCCGGCATCGTGCACCGGCTGGATAAGGACACCTCCGGCATCCTCGTGGTGGCCAAGACCTTTGCCGCGCACAAGCAGTTGGTCGACGATCTGGCCGAGCGCACGGTCAAGCGCGAGTACGAAGCCGTGGCGGTGGGCGTGATGACGGCCGGCGGACATGTCGATGCGCCCATCGACCGCCACCCGGTGGATCGCAAGAAGATGGCCGTGCGCGAGGCCGGACGGGAGGCGGTGACCCACTACCGTGTGATCACGCGCTATCGCGCCCATACCCATATTCGCTGCCAGCTCGAGACCGGGCGCACGCACCAGATCCGCGTGCATCTGGCGTACGCTCGTTATCCGCTGCTGGGCGATCCGGTTTATGGCCGCCGGCTCAGCGTGCCCCGGGGGTCCAGCGACGGGTTTGCCGAGGCGCTGCGCGGGTTTCGCCGTCAGGCCCTGCATGCGGCGACCCTGGGCCTGACCCACCCGGCAACCGGCGAGGCCATGCAATGGAGCGCGCCGCGGCCGGCCGATTTCGAGCGTCTGCTCGCCGCCCTGGCCGCGGACGCGGCGGAGCACGGCCAGTGAACCCGATGCGCGATTTCCTGGCTGCGGACTGGCCCGCCCCCGGTCATATTCGTGCCGGAACCACCTTGCGCACCGGCGGGGCGAGCGCCGCACCGTTCGCCAGCCTCAACCTCGGCGCGCATACCGACGATGCGGCGCGCGCCGTGAACGACAATCGCGCGCGCCTGGCCACCGCACTTGCACTGCCGGCCGAGCCGTCCTGGCTGGCACAGGTCCATGGCACCACGGTGGCCGATCTGGATGCCGGTCATGCCGGCCCGGCGGACGCCGCCGTGACCTCCCGCGCCAACCGCGTGCCGGCCGTGCTCACCGCCGACTGTCTGCCGGTGGTGCTATGTGATACGCGCGGCACGTGTTGGGCCGCCGCGCATGCGGGATGGCGCGGGTTGGCGGCCGGCGTGCTGGAAGCCACCGTTGCCGCGATGGCGGCAGAGCCGGGCGATCTGCTGGCCTGGATGGGCCCGGCGATCGGCCCGGAAAACTTCGAGGTCGGCGCCGATGTGCGCCAGGCTTTCGTCTGTCGGCATGCCGAATCCGCGCGCATGTTTGCGCCAAAGGCGAAAGCGGGTAAATATCTAGCTGATATTTACGGGCTGGCCCGGTTGCGGCTTGCATGCGCGGGCGTCACACGCGTGTTCGGGGGCGGGCTGTGCACGGTGGCGGCGCCGGAGCGTTTCTATTCCTACCGACGCGACGGCGCAACCGGTCGGATGGCGACGCTGATCTGGTCGGCCCGCTGATATCGGGCGGGGCCGCATGCACCAGACCCATATCGGGTGAAGCTGCAGTTTTCCGCCGCGAGTCGGCCCGACGCGATTCCGCCGCCGGCGCCTGCGGCCGGCAGCGGATGACGGCCCGCGTCAGCTGGCGGTGGCGTTGTTTTTCGGCCGGCCGGGCGACTTTCGGGTTTTCTTCTGTTTTTTCGGCGGCAGCGCCAGGTCGCGCTTGTCGCCGGCGGTGTTGTGGCCGGTGCCGGGCCGTGTATCGCCCAGCATGGGTTTGAGGAACTGTCCGGTGTGCGATGCCGCAACCTCGGCCACATCCTCCGGCGTGCCGGTGGCGATGATCTCGCCGCCGCCCGCGCCGCCTTCGGGGCCGAGGTCGATCAGCCAGTCGGCGGTCTTGATCACATCCAGATTGTGCTCGATCACGACCACGGCGTTGCCGGCCTCGCGCAGGCGCAGCAGGACCTCCAGCAAATGCTTGATGTCGTGGAAGTGCAGGCCGGTGGTCGGTTCGTCCAGCAGATAGAGCGTGCGGCCGGTATCGCGCTTGGACAGCTCGCGGGCGAGCTTGATGCGCTGGGCCTCGCCGCCTGACAGCGTGGTCGCGTTCTGGCCCAGCTTGACGTAGGACAGACCGACGTCGATCAGCGTATCCAGCTTGCGCTTGAGGCTCGGCACCGGGGCGAAGAACTCGGCGGCTGCCTCGACCCGCATGTCCAGTACCTCGGCGATGGTTTTGCCCTTGTAATGGACTTCCAGCGTTTCGCGGTTGTAGCGCGCGCCGTGGCAGGTCTCGCAGGTGACGTAGATATCCGGCAGGAAATGCATTTCCACCTTGATCACGCCGTCGCCCTGACAGGTTTCGCAGCGCCCGCCCTTGACGTTGAACGAAAACCGCCCCGGCTTGTAACCGCGGGCCCGGGCTTCCGGGGTGTTGGCGAACAGCTCGCGGATGGTGCCGAACAGGCCGGTATAGGTGGCCGGATTGGAGCGCGGTGTGCGCCCGATCGGCGCCTGGTTGATATCGATGACCTTGTCCAGATGCTCCAGGCCGTCGATCGCGGTCACCGGCGCGGCGCGCGCCACGGCCCGATTGACCTGACGCGCGGCGGCCGGAAACAGGGTCTCGTTGATCAGCGTCGACTTGCCCGAGCCGGACACGCCGGTCACGCAGGTGAGCTGGCCCATGCAGAATGCGGCATCCACGTTCTTGAGATTGTTGCCGCGCGCGCCGCGAATCCGGATCTGGCGTTGACTGTCGTAGGCAATGCGTTTTTCCGGAATCGGAATGGTCAGCCGGGACGACAGATACTGGCCGGTCAGCGAATCCGGGTGCGCGGCAATCTCGGCCGCCGTGCCCTGGGCGATGAGCTGGCCGCCGTGATCGCCCGCGCCCGGGCCCATGTCGACCACGTAGTCGGCCTCGCGGATGGCGTCCTCGTCGTGCTCGACCACGATCACGGTATTGCCGAGATCGCGCAGGCGCTCCAGCGTATTCAGCAGGCGGCGGTTGTCGCGCTGATGCAGGCCGATGGACGGTTCGTCCAGTACGTACATCACGCCCACCAGACCGGCGCCGATCTGGCTGGCCAGGCGAATACGCTGGGCTTCGCCGCCGGATAGCGTCTCGGCGGATCGTGACAGCGTCAGGTAATTGAGGCCAACGTCCAACAGGAACTTCAGCCGCTGGTTCACTTCCTTGAGGATCGGCGCGGCGATTTCGGCGCGATGGCCCGGAATGTCGAGATTCTCGACGATTTCGTAGGCGCCGGAAATGCTGGCCGCGTTGATCTCGGGCAGGGTCTTGTCGGCCACCCGGACATGCCGTGCCGCCTCATTCAGACGCGCGCCGTCGCAGGTCGGGCAGGCCTTGTCCGACAGATACTTGGCCAGTTCCTCGCGTACCGCCAGCGAATCCGTCTCGGCATAGCGGCGTTGCATGTTGTCGAGCACGCCCTCGAAGGCATGCTTGCGCACGCGGGTGCGGCCGCGCGCATTGACGTAGCGGAACTCGATCTTCTGGCCGCCGGAGCCGTTCAGGATCACCTTGCGGGCCTGGTCCGGCAAATCGCGCCAGGGCGTGTCCACATCGAAGCCATAGGTTTCGGCCAGCGACTCGATCAGGCCGAAGAAATACGGGTTGCGCCGATCCCAGCCGCGTACCGCGCCGCCGGCCAGGCTCAGCGTGTCGTCGGTGATCACCCGATCCACGTCGAACACGCTCTGCGAGCCCAGGCCGTCGCAGGTCGGGCAGGCGCCATGCGGCGAGTTGAAGGAAAACATCCGCGGTTCCATGTCGTTGATGGAATAACCGCAGACCGGGCAGGCGAACTGCGAGGAGAACACCTCGGGCTCGCCATCGCCGCGCCAGGGCATGATCCAGGCGATGCCTTCCGACAGGCGCAGCGCGGTCTCGAACGACTCGGCCAGGCGCTGCTGGATGCCGTCGCGTACCTTGAAGCGATCGACCACGACTTCCAGGTCGTGTTTCTTCTTCGGATCGAGTTCGGGCACGTTCTCGTCGAGCTCGATGACCTCGCCGTCGACCCGCATGCGCACGAAGCCCTGGCCGCGCATCTGCTCGAAGATCTCGCGATGCTCGCCCTTGCGCGAGCGGATCACCGGGGCGAGCAGCATCCAGGCCGATTCGGCCGCCTTGGTCAGCGTCTGGTCGACCATTTCCGACACGCTCTGGGCCGCCAGCGGCTCGTCGTGGTGCGGGCAGAAGGGTGTGCCGGCGCGCGCGAACAACAGGCGCAGGTAATCGTGGATTTCGGTAACCGTGCCCACCGTCGAGCGCGGGTTGTGCGAGGTCGACTTCTGCTCGATCGAGATCGCCGGCGACAGCCCCTCGATGGAATCCAGGTCCGGTTTTTCCATCATCGACAGGAACTGGCGGGCATACGCCGACAACGATTCGACGTAACGCCGCTGGCCCTCGGCATAGATCGTGTCGAAGGCGAGCGACGACTTGCCCGAACCGGACAGGCCGGTGATCACGATCAGCTGATCGCGGGGCAGGTCGACGTTGATGTTGGCGAGATTGTGCGTCCGCGCGCCGCGGATGCGGATATGACTTTCCATTAATGGCTGCATCGGACAAGGTCAACCGCTGAGTATACCCAGTGCGGCAAGCGCGTCGTAATTCGGGCAACCCCGACGCTGTGCTATCTTTCGCGGCCCAGGGGGCGCCGACGCGCCTCAGTCGCCGGACGCGTTGGGCACGACGCGCCACGGTCCGAATGCCAACCGTGCCGCGAGGCCTCCCGAGGGGGATCGGGAATCGGCGGCGCGGCCAAACCACGGGCGACGTATGAACCAGTTCGAAAAACGCGCGGCCATGGCGCTGGCGAGCATCTTTTCCTTGCGGATGCTCGGCCTGTTCATGATCTATCCGGTGTTCACCTTCTATTCGAAGCAGCTCACCGGCTCGACGCCGATCCTGGTGGGTCTGGCGCTGGGCGCCTACGGGCTGACCCAGGCCTTGCTGCAGATTCCGCTCGGCTTTGCCTCCGATCGTTTCGGCCGCAAGCACATCATCGCCGGCGGCCTGGTGATTCTGGCCATCGGCAGCGTGGTGGCGGCGTTGTCGACCTCGATCTACGGCGTCATTTTCGGCCGCATCCTGCAGGGATCGGGCGCGGTCGGCTCGACCATTCTGGCGCTCAATGCCGACCTGACGCGCGAGGAAACCCGCACCAAGGCCATGGCCATGATCGGCATCAGCATCGGCCTGGCCTTTGCCGTGGCGATGGTGCTCGGCCCGCTGATCAGCGGCTGGGTCGGCGTGCCGGGCATCTTCTGGTTCACGGCGCTGTTGTCGCTGCTGGGTCTGTTCGTGCTTTACGGCGCGACCCCCGAGCCCAAGGCGGCCCGCTCGCATCGCGACGCCGAGGCGGTGCCGGCGCTGTTCAAGCGTGTACTCACCAACGGTGAACTGCTGCGGCTGGATTTTGCGATCTTTACCCTGCACACGATCCTGACGGCGAGCTTCATCGTGCTGCCGCGGCTGCTGCATAACGTCGGCGGCGTGCACGAGGACTACCAGTGGGTCGTCTATTTGCCGGTGCTCGCGGTCTCGGTGGCGCTCATGCTGCCGGTGATCATCGTCGCCGAGGCCAAGCGGCAGATGAAGCCGGTGTTCGTGGGCTCGATCGCCGCGCTGCTGGTCAGCCAGGTCATCCTGACGTTCTACCATGCCAGCCTGGCCGAACTGATCGTGATGATGGTCGTGTTCTTCACCGCCTTCAACGTCATGGAGGCGACGCTGCCGTCGCTGATTTCCAAGGTCGCACCGGCCGATGCCAAGGGCACCGCACTCGGCGTGTATTCCAGTGCGCAGTTCTTCGGCATTTTCGTGGGCGGTGCGGTCGGGGGCTGGACCTACAGTGTCGGCGGTGACGCCGGCGTGTTCGGTTTCTGCGCGCTGGCCGCGCTGGTCTGGCTGCTCGTGGCCGCGACCATGCCCAAGCCGCGTTTCGCGCGGACGTTCATGGTGCATGTCGGCGATGTCGACGACGACGCGGCGCGCCGGCTGGCGGGCGAGATCGAAGCCATCGACGGCGTGTTCGAGGCCGTGGTGGTGCCCGAGGACGGCGTGGCCTATATCAAGTACGACGGCAAGGTCGTGGGTACCGAAGCCTTCGAACCCTTCAGCACGCACACTGCGGCGACCGCGTCCTGAGCGATCGGCCGTCCCTGGCGCAGCGCGTGGCCCGGGTCGGGTCGTGAACGACGCGGTGGCGCGTGTTGCGCCGAGTCGGGCATCACGAATTGCCGGCGCCATGTAGAATCGACGCCGATCGAATCTTTGCATCGCGTAATACGGCACACGTACGGAGTCCTGTCATGGCAAGTCGAGGCGTCAACAAGGCCATTATTATCGGTAACCTCGGGGCCGATCCGGAAACGCGCTATACCGCGGGCGGTACGGCGGTCACCAACGTCAATGTCGCGACCTCCGAAAGCTGGCGCGACAAGTCGTCCGGTGAAATGCAGGAACGCACCGAATGGCATCGCGTGGTGTTTTTCGCGCGCCTGGCGGAAGTGGCCGGCGAGTATCTGCGCAAGGGCTCCAAGGTCTATGTCGAGGGCCGGATCCAGACGCGCAAGTGGCAGAACAAGGACGGTGTCGATCAGTACACCACCGAAATCGTGGCCAACGAGATGCAGATGCTCGATTCCCGCGGTGCCGGCCAGGGCGGCAGCGCGCCGTTCGGCGGCGGGGGGCAGCGCAGCCAGGGCGGTAGCCAGGGTAGCGGCCAGAATTACGGCGGCGGCCAGGGTGGTGGGCAGAGTAGTAACCAGGGCGGCGCGCCGCAGTACCAGCGGCCGCAGCCGGCCGGCGGCGATCCCGGCTTCGATGACGATCTGGACGACGATATTCCGTTCTAGGGCCGCGGCGCCCGAGCCCTGCGGCTGAGGCCCGTTGCGCAACGTCGGAGCTAGCAATGACCGATCTGGCAGATACCGCGAACGACCCGGAGTGGGAATCCAACAAGGCGGCGCTCGTGCGCCGGCTCAAGCGGATCGAGGGTCAGGTGCGTGGTCTGCAGACGATGATCGAGCGCGATGCCGAATGCGAGGATATCGCCGTCCAGATGTCGGCGGCGCGCAAGGCGCTGGACCGGACCTTCTACAACATGCTGTCCTGCGTGATCGAGCATGAGTTGAACTGTCATGGGCTGGACGCCGAGGATGCCCGCCAGCGGCTCAAGTACGCCACCGAACTGCTCGCGCGCTACGGTTGAGCGCCGCCGGCCTCAACGTGCCAGCCAGCCGGCGACATGGCCGCCGATGACCAGCGCGGCCACGAAGATCAATGCTTCGTGCGGGTTGAAGGTGAGTGCCGCCAATGCCGGGCCGGGGCAGTAACCGCCCAGCCCCCAGCCGATGCCGAACAGCGCTGCGCCCAGCACCAGCCGGTGGTCGATATCGGTCGCGGTCGGCCAGTGCATGGCCGTGTCCGCCCACGGGCGGCGCCAGCCGCGCAAGACGGCAAACGCCGGGAAGGTCACCAGCAGCGCGCCCCCCATCACCAGCGCCAGGCTCGGGTCCCAGCCGCCGGCCAGATCCAGGAATGCCAGGACCTTGTCCGGGTCCGCCATATGCGACAGGCAGAGTCCGAAGCCGAAGACCAGGCCCGCCGCGATCGCGATCAGGTGCTGTTTCATGACGATACCCCCAGGCCGTGACGCAGTATGATGGCGGTGATGATGCCGCAGGCCATGAACACGGTCGTGGCCGTGAGCGAACGCTTCGACCGGCGGGCGATGCCGCAGACGCCGTGGCCGCTGGTGCAGCCCGAGCCGAGTCGGGTGCCGGCGCCCACCAATAACCCGGCGAGTATCAGCAGCCATACCGGAAACCCATGGCGAACCGGGATATCGCCGGGCCAGAGCGCCACATAGACCCCGGCTCCGGCGACCAGCCCGACGAGGAAGCTGGCCCGCCAGCCATGGCCGGGTTGGCCCGAAAACAGGCCGTGGACCATGCCCGAGATGCCGGCGATGCGGCCCAGCCCGGCCATGAGCAGGACGGCGCCGGCGCCGATGAGCAGTCCGCCGCCGAGCGCGATGCCGGGGGTAAAGTTCGTGATGGGGGTCAGCACGGCGATCCTCTTGTGTGATGGTCAGGCGGTCAGGTCGGCACGCCGCTTGGGTTTCGGCAGAGACCACGGCTTGCCCTGAAGCATTACGTGCCAATACAGCCATGGGAAGAAGCGCGTCTTGAGTGGCCAGTAAATCCGGCGCGGCTGGGTTGGATCGAGCGGAAAGCTCGATACGACTTCGCCGCCGTAGCGGAACTCGGCCAACAACATCCGGCCGTGGGCGACCGTCAGCGGGCAGGCGCCGTAGCCGTCGTATTCCTGGGCGGTGGCCGCGGCACCCATGGCCTTGCGCAGCGCCGAGACCACCACCGGGAACTGCCGGCGTACGGCGGCCATGGTCTTGGCATTGGGCGTGTCGGTGCAGTCGCCCAGCGCGAAGACGTTGTCGTAGCGCGTATGCGTGAGCCGGTTCTTGTCGACCGTTACCCAGCCGGCCTCGCCGGCCAGCGGGCTGTTCTTGATGACATCGGGCGCGGACTGCGGCGGCACCACGTGCAGCATGTCGAAATCGGCGGTGACCGTACTGCCCCCGGTATCGAACGTCGCCTGCTGTGCGGGACCGTCCACGGCCACCAGGTTATGGCCGAACCGGGGTGTGGCGCCGTAGCCGGCGATAACCTTGTCCAGTTCGCGCGCGTAGGCGGGGACGCCGAACATGGCGCCGCCCTGGTTGTAGAAGTCGATGCTCGCCTTCACCCCGCGCCGGCGCAGGGTGTCGGCGGTCAGATACAGCGCCTTCTGGGGCGCGCCGGCGCATTTGATCGGCATCGCGGGCTGGGTGAACAGGGCGTGGGCGCCTTCGCCCAGGCTTGTCGCCAGCTCGTGCGTATAGGGCGCCAGGTCATAGCGATAGTTCGAGGTCACGCCGTTGGCGCCCAGGGTGTCGGTCAGCCCCTCGATCGCGTCCCAGTCGATCTGCAGGCCCATGGCGACTACGAGGTAGTCGTATGCCAGTGTGGTTCCGGACCCCAGCGTCAGGCGATTGTGATCGGGATCGAAGCCGGCCACCGCGTCCTTGATCCAGGTGGCGCGATTCGGCATGACATCCGCGGTGCGCGCGCGCGTGTCCTCGGCGCGCATGTCGCCGCCGCCGACCAGTGTCCAGCCGGGCTGGTAATAGTGTGTTTCGCTCGGTTCGACGATGGCCACGTCGAGATCGGCATCGGCGCGCAGCAGGGCTGCGGCCACTGGAATGCCCGCCGTGCCGCCCCCGGCGACCACCACGCGGTGTTTTTTCTGGTTTTCATCGTGGTCGCTCATGCTCCGCTCCTGATGGTTGAAAGCATACCCCCGAGGGTATAAATTAAATAAAAAGTATATGCAAATAAGTAAAAGGCATATGCAGCCGGCGACCCGCGGGTCGTGCGACATCATATTCTCCATGATCGAGGAGCGTTCAATGGCCAAGGCCAGCCCGGAAGTCGCAGGCTTCCACGATGACAAGACCGGCAGCGTGCAATACGTCGTGATCGATCCGACAACGGCTCGATGTGCCATCATCGACCCGGTCTGGAATTACGACGAGGCGTCGGCGCGAACCTCCACTGAATCCGTCGACGCGATGACTGCCTTCATCGCGGCGCGCGGCTTGACCGTGGACTGGATTCTGGATACTCATCCTCATGCCGATCATTTCTCGGCCGGCGTGCTTCTGGGTGAGCGCTACGGGGCGCCGCGCGCGATCGGCGAGAAGGTCGTCGAAGTGCAGAAACTGTGGCAGACGATCTACAACTTCGGTGCCGGCTACGCGACCGATGGCCGGCAGTGGGACCGGCTGTTCGCCGATGGCGATGCGTTCAATGTGGGGGCTCTGGAAGGCCGCGTCATGTTCTCGCCCGGCCACACGCTGGCTTCGATCACCTATGTGATCGGCGATGCGGCGTTCGTGCACGACACTCTGTTCATGCCCGACAGCGGTACCGCGCGGGCGGATTTCCCCGGCGGCGACGCGCGCACGTTGTACCGCTCGATACAGCGCATTCTCGAACTGCCGGATGCCACGCGCCTGTTCGTGGGCCACGATTACCGGCCCGGGGGGCGCGAGGCGCGCTGGGAGTCGACCGTGGCCGAGCAACGGGCGCGCAACAACCATCTGCGTGACGCGCCCGACGAGGACGCGTACGTTGCCATGCGCGAGGCGCGCGACGCCACGCTGCCGCTGCCGGCTTTGATGCTGGCTGCGTTGCAGGTCAACACGCGCGGCGGGCATTTGCCCGAACCCGAGGACGATGGACACTCGTATCTGAAAATCCCGCTCAATCGGTTCTGAGGTCGCTTGCCGCGATGATGGCCGGTGCCTGCGACCCTGTGTCGCGACCGTTCGGTCTACGACTATGGTATTATTCGCATTCGGTGAAACCGCTAGAAAAGGTTGATGCGACATGGAAAGTGCAACCGCGATCATGCTGTCCCGTCTGGATTTTGCGTGGGTGGCGAGCATGCACTTTCTCTACCCGCCGCTGACCATCGGCATGGCGCTGCTGCTGTTCTTCGCCGAATGGCGCTGGCTGAGAACCGACGACGACATGTGGTACCGGCTGACCCGGTTCTTCGAAAAACTGTTCATCATCAATTTCGGCGCCGGCGTGGCGACCGGCGTCACCATGGAGATGGCGTTCGGCATTCTGTATGGTCCGTTCTCCCAGGCCGCCGGGCCTTACTTCGGCAACGTGCTCGGCTACGAAACGATCACCGCCTTCATGTACGAGGCCGGCTTCATCGGCCTGATGATCTTCGGCTGGGGCAAGATCAGCCGGCGCATGCATCTGTTCGCGACCTTCAACGTGATGCTGTCGTCGACGGTGTCGGCGTTCTGGATCATGAATGCGAACGCCTGGATGCAGACGCCGACCGGCGTCGAGTTGCGTGACGGCATATTCCACGTCACCGACTGGGGCGCGGCGATTTTCAATCCCAATTTTCTGCCGTCATTCGCCCATATGTGGGTGGCCGCGGTGGAACTGGCACTGTTCGTGGTGATCGGCGTCAGTGCCTGGCATTTGCTCCACAAACGGCACGAGAGTGTATTCAGCCGCCCGCTGGCCTACGCGTTGGTGGCGGCGGCCCTGGTCGCTCCGCTGCAGGTGTATCTGGGCGACGATCTCGGGCAGGTAGTCGCCGAGCACCAGCCTGCTGCGCTGGCCGCGATGGAAGGCCATTATCATACCTACGCGCCGGACGGCAGCGTGAACACGGGTTGGCACATCGTGGCCTGGCCGGACGACGCGGCCGGCGAAAACCGCTGGGCGATCACCATACCGCACGCGCTCAGCCTGATCGAGACGCATACCTGGAGCGGCAAGGTTCCGGGTCTGGATCAGACCCCCAAGGCCGACCGGCCGCCGGTGTGGGTTCCGTTCTACGCCTTCCGTGTGATGCTGGCGATCGGTTTCTTCCTCGTGCTGGTGGCGTTCTGGGGCGTCTGGATGGTTTATACCCGACGCCTGTTCTCGGCCACTGGTCGCGCGCGCCGGTGGTTCCTGCGGACAGCCGTATTCAGCGCGTTCCTGCCGTTTCTGGCGATATGGACCGGCTGGTGGACGCGCGAGGTCGCGCGCCAGCCCTGGCTGGTCGATGGCATGATGCGCATCGAACAGGGGGTGAGCCGCATGACCGTGGTCGAGGCTGCCATCTGGCTGGTCGGCTTCATTATCTTTGAGCTCGTGGTGTGGTTTTTCACCTGGTACTTCATGGCCAAGGTGATCCGCCAGGGCCCCGACCTCGAAGCGCCGGTGCTACGCGGCGGGGACGAAGCGATCGGGCATCTCGAATCCCATCCGGGCGCTGACGACGCGCGCCCGGCCTACGAACGGCCGTAGAGGAAAGACGTCATGCCTGCGGATATCGGAGAACTGCACCTGTTCGTAATCTATGCGTGGTGGTTCGCGCTGGGTTTCAGTCTGCTGCTTTACATCATGCTCGACGGGGCGGACCTGGGCGCCGGGGTGTTTTCGCTGTTCGTGCGGGACCCGGATGAGCGCGGCGGCATCATGGCCGCCATGGCCGGCACCTGGGATGCCAACGAAACCTGGCTGGTGGTCGCCGGCGGCGTGTTGTTCGGCACCTTCCCGCTGGTTTACGGCTCGGCCTTCCACTATCTGATGCTGCCGCTGATCATCGTGCTGTGGAGCATCATGATGCGCGCCATCGCGCTCGAGTTCCGGCATCATTCCGAGCGCAGTGCGCATCTCTGGGATGGCCTGTTCGGTGTGGCCAGCCTCACCACGCTGTTCTTTGCCGGCATGGCGATGGGCGCGGTGCTCGAAGGCTATCCGCTCACCGATGGCAACGTGCCGACCTATGCCGGCGGCATGTTTCGTTTCATCAGCCCGTTCAGTCTGTGGACCGGCGTGGGCGCGGTGGTGGCGGCATCGCTGGCCGGCAGCCTGTTCATCCGGGCCCGGTTCGAGCGTACCGAGGCGATCCGTCGGCATGCCGCGCACTGGGTCGATCGTTCGTTCTATGCCTCGCTCGTGGCCGTGGTGGTGACCGTGGTCTGGAGCCTGCTGAAATTCCCCTGGGCGGCGGACAAGTGGCTGGGGCCCTATTTCTGGGTCTGGGGGCTGGTGGCGCTGGCGGTGGTCTATGCCGTGGTTCGCATGCGGCGTTCGTCACGCCTCGGTCGCGATCTGTTCGCCATTCTGTGGCTGAACGCGGCCATCGCCATCATGTGGCTGGCGATGATGTTCACCATGCTGCCCTGGCTGGTGCCCAACACATGGACGATCTACGACGCGGCCAGCCCGTCGGTGTCGCTGGTGACGTTCACCATGGCCATGGGCGGCTTCCTGCCGGTGATGTTGATCTACAACTGGTATCAGATCTGGGTGTTCCGGGCCCGCATATCCAAGCTGACCGGCTACGGTCACCACTGATGGGCCGGGCGCGTCCCGAATTGCAGGGCCGACGCGGCTGGGCCTGGTGGCCGGTGGCGCTGGCCGCTGCATTTCTCGCGCCGCCGGTCGCGGGGCTGGTTCTCATCGCACAGTTCTTCGGCGGCCTGGGCCCCGGTCTGTGGCTGATGGCGGGCGTGGTGTTCCTGTTCGCGGTCACGCTCGTGGTGGGCCTGGCGCGCGCCGAGCGGGCGGCGCCGAAGTCGCGCCGCTGAGCCGCGGAGCGCGGCACGAGGCGTCAGTTGCCAATGTCGGCCAATACTTCGAACAGCACGCGGCGCGGCACGGAAGGATGGCTGCGCGCGCACCTGGCCGGTCAGCGGTCGTTGTTGTTCGGTGCGGTCGCGGTCGGGTTGATCGATGCACCGCTATTGATCGCCCAGGCCTGGCTGCTGGCGCTGATCATCAATGCCGTGGCCATAGACGGGCAGGGGCTGGCCGCGGTCATGCCCTGGTTGTGGCGTCTGCTCGGTGTATTCGCGGCCCGCGTGTTGACGGGCATACTGCGCGACGGGCTGGCATTCGAAGGCGCGGCCCGGATCAAGCATCGCCTGCGCGACGCCCTGTTCGAGCACTGCATCGCACTCGGGCCCGACTGGGCGCGCGGCGCGCGCAGCGGCACGATCTCGCATCTGCTGGCCGATGCGACCGAGGCCATGGACCGCTACTACCGCGATTATCTGCCGCAGATGATGCTGGCGGCGATGCTGCCGGTCGTGCTGTTGCTGGTGATCTTTCCGAACGACTGGGTTTCGGGGCTGATCCTGTTGGTTACGGCTCCCCTGGTGCCGTTGTTCATGGTCCTGATCGGCAAGGGCACGGAAGCGCTCAACCAGCGCCAGTGGCGCCGACTCGCACGCCTGAGCGCGCATTTCTTCGACGCCATCGAAGGCCTGACCACGCTCAAGCTGTTCGGCGCCAGCCGGCGCGAACTGGGTGCCGTGGCTGCCCTGTCGGAAGGCTATCGGCGTGAGACGCTGGCGGTGCTGCGGCTGGCCTTCGTGTCGTCGCTCATCCTCGAGTTCCTGACCACGCTCGGCATCGCCATGGTCGCGGTGTATATCGGCTTCCGGCTGTATTACGGCGAGATGGCGTTCTGGCCCGGGCTGTTCGTGCTGCTGCTCGCGCCCGAGTTCTATCGCCCGCTGCGCGACATGGGCGCGCAGTATCACGCGCGCATGGAAGCGATCGGTGCTGCCGAGGGGTTGATCGAGATCTTCGCGCGGCAGCGCCCCGAAGACACGGCCAGCCGCGCGGCGGCTGAGGCGATCTCGCGCCCCGAACGCATCGAATGTCGCGATCTGGCGTTCGCCTATGCCGACGGCGCGCCGGTGTTCAGCGGCGTGGATCTCGCGCTGCGCCGCGGCAAGCGCATTGCCCTGGTCGGCCCCAGCGGGGCCGGCAAGACCACGCTGGCGCATCTGCTGCTGGGCTTCCTGCGGCCGCAGGCCGGCGCTATCCGGGTCGACGGCGTGGATCTCGCGAGTCTGGCGCGCGGCGTCTGGCTGCAGCAGGTCGCCTGGGTGCCCCAGCGCCCGACGCTGTTCCACGGCACCCTCGCCGACAATATCCGGCTCGGCCGGGTCGAGGCCGATGACGCCGAGGTGGCGCGGGCCGCCCGCCAGGCCAATGCCGACGCCTTCATCCAGGCCTTGCCCGACGGTTACGAGACCGTGATCGGCGATCGTGGCCAGGGCCTGTCCGGTGGGCAGATCCAGCGCATTGCGCTGGCGCGGGCTTTTCTCAAGGACGCGGCGCTGGTGGTGCTCGACGAGCCGAGCGCCAGTCTCGATCCGGCCAGCGAAGCGGCGATCACCGACGCCGTGGCGCGGCTGGCCGCGGATCGCATGCTGCTGATCATCGCCCATCGGTTGGATACGGTGCGCGAGGCCGACGAGATCCTGCTGCTGGCCGAGGGCGCGATCGTGGAGCGCGGCCGGCACGACGCGCTGATGGCCGCCAACGCCGGCTATGCGCGGCTCTGGTCGTTGTACCGCGCCGACGATGCCTTCGGCGGGGTTCGGTCGTGAACGACTGGCGCCGGCTGCTGGCACTGGCATGGCCCTATCGCGGCATGCTGTGGCTCGGTATCGGGCTCACCACGGCCGTGGTGCTGGCCAACGTCGCGCTCATGGCGCTCGCCGGGTGGTTCATCACCGGTATGGCGCTGGCCGGTCTCGGGCTCGGCACGATCAATTATTTCGCGCCGGCGGCCGGTATCCGCGGGCTGGCGATCGTACGGGCGATGGGGCGATATCTCGAGCGCCTGGTGACGCACGATGCCACGCTGCGACTGCTGGCGCGGCTGCGCGTGACCTTCTATGCCGGGCTCGAACCGCTGGCGCCGGCCGGCCTGCAACGCTATCGCGGTGGCGATCTGCTCAGCCGCATGCGCGCGGATATCGACACGCTCGACAATTTCTATCTGCGCGTGATCGCGCCGAGCCTGGCGGCCGCGGCCAGCATCGTGCTGGTCAATGGCTTCGCCGCCTGGTTCAGCCCGGCGGTGGCGCTGGTCAATGCGATTGGCCTGCTCGCGGCCGGCTTCGTGCTGCCCTGGGCTGCCTATCGGCTGAGCCGCGCGGGCGGGGCCGAGCGCCGCCGCGTGCTGGCGGACCTGCGCGCGACCGGCGCCGACAGTATTCGCGGCCTGGGCGAACTCTGGGTGTATCAGGCCACCGCACGCCAGGCTGGGCGCATCCGTGGCCTGTCGCGCCGGCTGCTGACGGTGCAACGACGCGACGCCTGGCGCGAGGCGGTCGCCGACGCGGCATCGGCCGGCATCGCCCGTGCGACGCTCTGGATTGCCCTGGTCGCGGCGATACCGCTGGTCGGGCGGGCCGCAATCGACGGCCCGGCACTGGCCATGCTCGTGTTTCTGGTCATGGCGAGCTTCGAAGCCGTGGCCCCCTTGCCGGCGGCGTTTCGTGCGCTGGCCGAGACGCGCGCCGCGGCCCGGCGGATCTTCGAGATCATGGACGCCGAGCCGGCCGTGTCGGATCCGCCGGCCGATGCCGCGCCGCCCGAGCGCTTCGATATCGTACTGCGTGGGGTATCGCTGCGCTACGACGAGGCCGCGTCATGGGCGCTGGACGGCGTGAATCTCACGCTCACCCCCGGCCGCACGCTGGGGCTGGTCGGCGCCAGCGGTGCCGGCAAGACCAGCGTCGTGAACGCGATCCTGCGGTTCTGGCCGTATCAGGCCGGACGGGTGGAAATCGGCGGTACGGCGATCGAGCGCTATACGGCCGGGACGGTGCGCGGCTGGTGTGCCGTGGTCAGCCAGCACACGCATCTGTTCAATGCCAGCGTGGCCGATAATCTGCGTATCGCCCGGCCCGAGGCGAGCACGGACCAAATGCAGGCGGCCCTGGCGCAGGTCGGCCTGACAACGCGGGTGGCGGCCATGCCGCAGGGGCTGGATACATTCATCGGTGAGGCCGGCGCGCGCCTGTCCGGCGGCGAGGCGCGCCGGCTCGCGATTGCCCGCGCCGTGCTGAAAGACGCGCCGATCCTGATCCTGGACGAGCCCACCGAGGGGCTCGATGCCCGATCCGAGGCCGATGTGCTGGCGGCGTTGTCGCCATTGATGACCGCGCGGACGACGCTCGTGATCACGCATCGGCCGTCGGTGCTGCGTTATGTGGACGAGATCGCCGTGATCGAAGCCGGCCGGATCGTGGAGCAGGTCGATCCGCGCGCAGCGCCCGCCGAGGCGCGGTTCTGGCGCCATCTGCGGCTCGCCTGAGGCGCGCATCGATGCTGCCCCCATGCTTGCAAGTGCCGCCCGGCGCTGTCACCGGAGCTTGTTTCGCGTGGCCTCGTACAGCGGTGATTGTGGGTCCAGGCCGGTGCTCAGGCCGATGTCGAGGGCGTGCTCGGCGCTCTCACCGTGCAGATGGCGGGCGCGGTAGGCCATGAGCGCGCCGACGCGATTGCTGCTGGCACAGTGCACGAGCGCCGGCGTGCCGCCGGCCGCGGCGAGGGCGTCGTCGAGGTCGCGAGCATGGCGATCGTCGATGTCATCCGCCACCGCAACCGGGATATTGACGTAACGCATGCCGGCATCGGCCACCACGCGGGCTTCGTCGAATTCGCCGAATTCGCCGGCCGGGCGCAGGTTGATCACGGTCTTGACCCCGGCCTGGCCCGCGGCCACGAGTTGTGCCCGGCTCGGTTGCCCCGCGGTCACGATATCGGCGCCGAAGCGGCGGGCGTTCTTCAGATCATTCGGATAATCGGACATGGTGCACTCCGGGTGCTCTGTCGGTTGCAACGATAGGAGCGCTGCCGGCGGTTTCGGCCGACAGCGCAAAGCCTGCGGCCCCAGACTACAAGGTATCCAGCGGAATTTTCAGGTAGTGCACGCCGTTGGATTCCGCTGGCGGCAGATGGCCGGCCCGCATGTTGACCTGAACCGAGGGCAGGATCAGCCGCGGCATGCCGAGCGTGGCGTCGCGCGCCTCGCGCATGGCGACGAATGCGTCTTCGATCACGCCTTCATGCACATGGATATTGTGGTGCCGCTGTTCGCCCACGGTCGTTTGCCAGCGGTATTCGCGCCGTCCCTCGGGCAGATAGTCGTGGCACAGGAATACGCGGGTTTCGTCGGGCAGGGCCATCAACTTCCGGATCGAGCGATACAGCGTGCGTGCATCGCCGCCGGGGAAGTCACAGCGCGCGGTGCCGTAGTCGGGCATGAACAGGGTGTCGCCCACGAACACCGCGTCGCCGATGATGTGGCTCATGCAGGCCGGGGTATGGCCGGGCGTATGGATGGCCCGGGCCGTTATCGAGCCGATCGTATATTCGACGCCGTCCGCGAACAGCTGATCGAACTGGCTGCCATCGCGCGCGAATTCGGTGCCGGCGTTGAAGATCTTGCCGAATACTTCCTGCACGGTCCGGATGTGTTCTCCGATGGCGAGTTTGCCACCCACCTGCTGCTGGATCCATGGCGCGGCCGACAGATGATCGGCGTGGGCGTGGGTTTCCAGCAGCCAGTCCACGGCGAGGCCCCGTTCGCGTACGGCATCGACGATGCGTTGGGCGTTGTCATGACTGATGCGCGCGGCATTGGGCTCGTAATCGAGCACGGAATCGATGATCGCGCAGTGGTCGGTTGCGGGGTCGTTGACGATATAGCTGATCGTATTCGTGGCCGAATCGAAGAAGGCCTCGACCTGGACCTCTTCGGTGAGTGCCGATGTCGTCATGACGCACCTCCTGTCATAAGCGGGTGAACCGCAATAGCGCCACGATAGGTCGCTGTCGAGACCCGCGCTTGATCTGAATCAATCCGGCGCCAAGGCGGCGTTGCCGTATTGCCAGGGGTTGGTGGCGGGAAAGCTCAGAGTCCGCTGGCGGGTTGCTGGCGTGGCGGAGTGCTGCGCTCGATCGGTTGTCCGACGGCAGCGGGCGCCTGCTGCCGCGGTCGCTTGATGGTCGGGGAGATCGGCGCACGATCGCCGGCCTGGTCATTGGCCCGGGCATTGCTGCCGGGGTGCGCCGCGATCTCGGCCAGCTCGTTGAGTGCGGCGGGTGGCAGATTGCCGGTCAGCGCATAATCGCGCCCCCGCGCCTGCCAGCGGGCCAGGGCAACGCCGGAGGGCGAGATCATGTCGGGTGCGGCCTGCGTGGTGCCGGACTGCGGGCGTGTATAGATCGTCACCCGTTTGCCGGCCGCATTCCGATATTCATAGGCGGTGAGCGACTCGCCGCCCGCTGTGGTGACGACGTGTCGATCGTTAAAGTGGTAGCCCGCGCGCGACAGATCGGGATGCGCCGGTCGGTTGGGGCTGCGCGCGGCCGTGTTGAGCGCGGGCTGGCGGTCGGCCAGACGCGCGACCTGCTGGCCGAACGTGTCCGGTACGACGCCCGGCGGCGCGGATGCCGACGCCAGCCCGCGCAGCCACCAGCCGCCAGCGGCCGACAGGCCGATCACCGCGACCAGGCCGGCGCCCGCCAGCCAGCTTGCGGGTGAGGCATTGTGGCCGTGCAACAGGCGCGGCGGGATGGGTTCGTCGAGCACCGGATCGTAGCGCTGCGCGAGCGCCAGGTCGTGCTCGGCGTCGCGCGCGGCGCGCTCGGCGATGCGCGGGTTGGCGGTCAGATAGCGTTCGATCGCCGCGGCGCCGGTGATGCGACGGCCGGTGCGGTAGTACATCACGCATTGTTCGTAGTCGATCGCCACGGCGGTTGCGCTCATCCCCGTGCGGCCGCCACGCAGGGCGGGCCTTCGTCGGCCTGCATCAGTTCGTTGAGCCGCTGACGTGCCCGCGACAGGCGCGAGCGGAAGGTGCCGACGCGAATACCGAGCATGCGCGCGCCATCGCGATAGCTGGGCTGTTCGAGCGCGGCCAGCATCAGTATGGCGCGATGCTCGGGCGACAGGCGGTCCATCGCGGCCAGCACGTCGCGACAGTGCAGCCTCAGGCCGTTCGAGGCGCTGCGGTCGCGCGGGTCGAGCCCGAGCGTATCGAGCGCGATCAGCTTGTCGCGGTCGCGCGTGGGCGCGGGGTGGCCGTCCAGATACAGCCGATACAGCACCCGGAACAGCCAGCCGCGCAGCCGGCCGTGCGGGCGCCAGAGATGACGCTTGCGCCAGGCACGCTCTAGCGTGTCCTGCACCAGGTCGTCGGCGGCTTCTCGATCCCGCAGCAGCGCACGCGCATAGCGCCGCAAATGCGGGATCTCGGCTTCGATCATGCCGGGCTCGATCATAGGGCCTCGTTCATAGCGCGCTCGGTCACGGTTCGGCGTGATTCAAGAATCAACGACGATGAGCGCGATCGGTTCCATCACGACGCATTATGGAACCAGGCGGCCGTGGACGCCGTTACATCGAGCAGGCATCGGACAGGCCGCGCCGCGGCCAATCGAGATTCGTTCATGTCCCGTTCCTCGTCACGCATCCATGCGTTCGATTCGCTCCGCGGGCTGGCGGCCTGCAGTGTGATCATCGGCCATCTGTTCATGGTCATGCGGGGCCAGCAGGATGCGATCTACGATCGTTTTTTTCACTGGACCCGCATCGCCAAACAGACACCGGTGGACGTGCTCTTTCAGGGCCATGCCGCGGTGGTGCTGTTCTTCGTACTCAGCGGTTTCGTGCTGTATCTGCTGCTCGCACGCGCGAAGTTGTCGATGCCGGCGTATGTGGCCAAGCGGGTCGTGCGGCTGTACGTGCCCTATCTGGCCGCGATCGTGCTCGGCATCATCGGCGCGTATGCGGTGTCGGGCGATACCCTGGATGGCTTTAACAGCTGGATCAACAAGTTCTGGTCGTGGCCGGTGACCTGGCCCTCGATCGGCGAGCATCTGTTGTTCATCGGCCAGTTCAACGCCGATCGCTACGACTTCACGATCTGGACGCTGGTGCACGAGATGCGGATCTCGCTGGTGTTTCCGCTCATCTTGCTCATGGTGCGCCGCATGCGCTGGTGGGCCGCGCTCATGCCGTTCGTGGTGGCCAGCGCGACGATGGTGGTGCTGCGCCAGCCAGCGGTGCGCGAGAGCATGAATATCGCCGGCTTTGCCGCCCACGGCGGCCTGACCGCCTATGTGCTGACGGTGCACTACATGCTGGCTTTCGCCATCGGCGCGAGCCTCGCGCATCATCGCGAGAGCCTGTTCGCCGCGTACGGCCGGCTGCCGGGGCGTACCCGGATTCTGCTTGGGGTGCTGACCTTCACGCTCTATGTCTACGGCGGCAAGGCGCTGCATATCATCGGGCTGGCGACGATGATGCCCTACGACTGGCCGATGATGGCCGCGGCCGAGCCGGGTTTCCGGCGTGTGCTCGAAACATCGCCCTGTCAGTATCTGGGGCGGATTTCCTACAGTCTGTATCTGTTCCATCCGATCGTGTTGCTGGCAATGCTGCACGGCTTCGCCGGGCGGATGCCGCTGGGCTGGCTGCTGATCTTGACGTTTGTGCTGTGTTTCGTGGTCAGCGATCTGGCGTATCGCACGATCGAGCAACCGGCGGTCCAGCTGTCGCGCGTTGCCGCCGATCGCGCCGGGCGCGCCTATCAGGCGCTGCGGCGACGCATGCGCCGGGCCGAAATACGGCGCTACGGCATGACCGGCCGAATGGGTTAAACTGAGCGGTCAATCCTCGATCTCAACCAACGGTTCGATCGCGATGTCGGAAACGGTGGACAACAACAGCGCGCCGAAGGTGTTCGTGGCCACCTGGGGCTGCCAGATGAACGAGTACGACTCGGCCAAGATGGTCGACGTGCTGGCCAGGAACCGCGGCGCAACCCGCGTGGGCACGCCCGAAGAGGCCGACATCATCCTGCTCAACACCTGCTCGATCCGCGAGAAGGCGCAGGAGAAGGTGTTTTCGCAGCTCGGCCGCTGGAAGCCGTTGAAAGACGCGAATCCGGATCTCGTAATCGGCGTGGGCGGCTGTGTCGCCTCGCAGGAAGGCCACGCCATTCGCGAGCGCGCGCCGTTTGTGGATATGGTTTTCGGCCCGCAGACACTGCACCGGTTGCCGCAGTTGCTGGACGATATTGCGGATAACGGTGCCGGTATCGTCGATATCGCCTTCCCCGAAATCGACAAGTTCGATCACCTGCCGCCGGCGCGCGCCGAAGGTGCAACCGCGTTCGTGTCGATCATGGAAGGCTGCTCCAAGTATTGCAGCTTCTGTGTCGTGCCCTACACGCGCGGCGAGGAAATCTCGCGGCCGTTCGACGACGTGATACTGGAAGTCGCCGAGCTGGCGGCGCAGGGCGTGAAGGAAATCACACTGCTGGGCCAGAACGTCAACGGCTATCGCGGGCCGATGGAAGACGGCTCGATCTGCGATCTGGCGATGCTGGTCGAGTTCGTGGCCGAGATCGACGGCATCGAGCGCATCCGCTATACCACCAGCCATCCGCTGGAATTCTCCGACGCGCTGATCGAGGCCTATGCCCGCGTGCCGAAGCTCGCCAACTATCTGCACCTGCCGGTGCAGTCCGGCTCCAATGCGGTGCTCGAGGCCATGAACCGCGGTTACACGGTCGAGCACTTCAAGGAGCGTATTGCGCGCCTGCGCGAGGTGCGGCCCGATATCAGCCTGTCGACCGACATCATCGTCGGCCACCCGGGCGAGGGCGAGGCCGAATTCGAGGCGACCATGGATCTGGTCGAACAGATCGGCTTCGACGCGGCGTTTTCCTTCGTCTACAGCCCGCGCCCGGGCACGCCGGCGGTCGACATGGCTGACGACGAACCACGCGACGTCAAGAAAGCCCGGCTCAAGCGCCTGCAGGATCGCATCGCCGACTTCAATCGTCAGTACATGGCGAACATGGTGGGCACCACCCAGCGTGTGCTGGTCGAGCGCGAATCCAAGCGCGGTGGCGGCCAGATGGCCGGACGCACCGACTCCAATCGCTGGGTGAATTTCGAGGGCCATCCACGCATGGCCGGCCATTTCGTCGAAATCGAGATCACCGAGGCCTTGGATAATTCGCTGCGTGGCCGCATAAAGATGACAGAGTCGGCGGTCGCGACCGCGGATCCGCCCCCGGGGCTGGCCGCGATCGAGTGATCCCGCGATCGTCCCCATGCGCCGCAACCACGCCGAGGCAATTTGGCCGACAACACCGTAAGAAGGACACTGGAGCTCGAGCCGCTCGACATGGAACGGCTTGCGCATTTGTGTGGACCGCAGGACGAGCATCTGCGCCTGATCGAAAAGACCCTGAACGTGGCGGTGCACAACCGCGGCCATCTGTTCCAGGTCGACGGGGCGAACGGCGCCGCCGAGGCGGCGATCGATACGCTCAATGAGCTCTATGCCGCCACCGCCGGCGGGCCGATCGCGACCGATCGCGTCCACGTCGTCGCGCGTACCGCGGAACAGGAGCGCGAGGATGCGGCCGCGGTCGCCTCGGGCGACGACGAATCGCCGCGCGAGGTGATGATCAAGACGCGCACCGGGCTCGTGCGCGGGCGGGGTCCGAACCAGCGCCGCTATATGGCGCGCATGGCCGACAACGATCTCAACTTCGGCATCGGCCCGGCCGGCACCGGCAAGACCTATCTGGCCGTGGCCGCCGCGGTCGATGCGCTGGAATCCGAGCGGGTACGCCGGCTGATGCTGGTGCGCCCGGCGGTCGAGGCCGGCGAGAATCTCGGTTTCCTGCCAGGCGATCTGGCGCAGAAGATCGACCCTTACCTGCGCCCGCTTTACGATGCGCTCTACGAAATGCTCGGCTTCGACCGGGTCAGCCGGCTGATCGAGCGCCAGGTGATCGAGGTCGCGCCGCTGGCCTATATGCGCGGGCGCACGCTCAACGAGGCCTTCATCATTCTCGACGAGGCACAGAACACCACCGTCGCGCAGATGAAGATGTTTCTCACCCGCATCGGCTTCGGCTCGACCGCGGTGGTCACCGGCGACATGACCCAGATCGACCTGCCACCGTCGAAGCAGTCGGGGCTGTCGCATGCGGTCGGGTTGCTCTCGGGGATCGACAACATCAGCGTGACCCGGTTCGTCGGCCGCGATGTGGTGCGCCACCCGCTGGTCCAGCGCATCGTGGCGGCCTACGAGCGGGATGCCGAGAACGACGGCGGGGCCGGCTGACGGTGATCGATTTCAATCTCGTCGCCGCGCCCGGTGTACGGGCCGAATACGACGAGCAGGCATTGATCGACGCCGTGGCGGCCGTGCTGGACGAGGCGGGCATCGAGCGCGAGCACGATGAGGTCAGCGTGGATGTGCGCCTGGTCGACGAGGCCGAGTCCGCCGAGTTGAACGGCCGCTTTCGCGACAAGCCGCATGCCACCAACGTGCTATCGTTTCCGGCCGATGCCCGACTGCCCGGTTTCTTCGCGCTCGGCGATCTGGTGATCTGCACGCCCGTGGTGGCCCGGGAGGCCGCCGCGCAGGGCAAGACCATCGAGGCGCATCTGCTGCACATGGTCGTTCACGGGGGCTTCCACTTGCTGGGCTTTGACCATATCGGCGACGATGAGGCCGATATCATGGAAGCGGCCGAGCGCCGCGTCATGGCGCGGCTGGGCCATAACGACCCATACGCGGCCTAGCCATCGCCAGGCGCGGATAGCGGCCGGCGATCACACAACACGGATTTGAGGAGGCGGCTCGGGCCGCGTTTACCATGAGCGACGACGACGACAGCGATCAGTCCAGTCGGGGCTGGCTGCGCCAGATCGGCATGAGCCTGGCGGGCCCGCCACGCGATCGCGATGAACTGATCGAGGTGCTGCGCGAAGCCCAGGAGAACGCGCTGCTCGACGTCGATGCCCTGTGGATGATGCAGGGCGTGCTCAAGGTTTCCGAACTCCAGGTGCGCGACATCATGGTGCCGCGCTCCCAGATGGTGGTGATCGACTCGGATGCGGACGCCGCCGAGATCCTGTCGGTGGCCACCGAATCCGGCCATTCGCGTTTTCCGGTGATCGGCGAATCGCGCGACGAGGTGGTGGGCATCCTGCTGGCCAAGGACATGCTGAGCCTGACCGAGTCGGACGGCGCGGATAAAGCCTTCGATCTCACCACTGTGCTGCGCCGGGCGGTGTATGTGCCGGAAGCCAAGCGGGTAAATGTGCTGCTCAAGGAATTCAAGGCCTCGCGCAACCACATGGCGGTGGTGGTGGATGAATACGGCGGTGTGGCCGGGTTGGTCACCATCGAGGATGCGCTCGAGCAGATCGTCGGCGAGATCGATGACGAATACGACCAGACCGAGGGCGCGAATATTCTTCGTCAGGAGAAGAATCGATATCAGGTCAATGCGCTGACGCCGATCGACGAATTCAATCGCTACTTCGGCACCGCGTTCTCGGACGACGAGTTCGATACCCTCGGCGGCCTGGTCATGCACGAGTTCGGGCATATGCCCAAGCGCGGTGAAACCACCATCATCGACCGCTTCCAGTTCAACGTGCAGCGCGCCGATTCGCGCCGGATTCATCTGTTCCAGATGACGGTGTTGCCCGAGGCCCCGGAGTAGGCGGCGGGCCGGGGCGGGCATGGCCGTGATGTCTGTTGCCGTTCCATACAAGACCGCGCCGTTCGGTGTGCCTCGCCTTGACCGGGGCCCGCCGCGGCCGGCGGTCGCTTTTTTGCCTGGCGCGGGCCCCAGGTCGGGCCTGCGTGGCGTGTGCGCCGGCCTGCCGTGAAACAGCAGCCGACCCCGGGCCTTCGTTGCGTTGTCGATTTATTGATCCCGGCCGCACTCGGCGGCCTGGCCACGCTCGGCTTCGCGCCCTGGAATCTGTATCCCGTCACCCTCGTGGCGCTGGTCGGGCTGATTGCGCTGTGGCGCCCGGTCGGGCCGGGCCGGGCGGCCTGGCGTGGCTTTGTGTTCGGCGCGGCGCATTTCGGCACCGGCATCTACTGGGTGTATGTCGCGGTGCATGGGCATAACGGCGCAGCGCTCGCCGGTCTGAGCGTTGCGTGTCTGGTGGCTTATCTGGCCTGTTTCCCGGCGCTGGTGGGGGCCGTCGCCGGCGCCACCCATCGGCTGGCGCCGACGCTCTGGGCGCTGGCCGCGGTCCCGGGCGCGTGGTGCTTCGCCGAACTGCTGCGCGGCTGGCTGTTTTCCGGTTTCCCCTGGCTGTCGCTGGGTTATATCACCATTGCGGCGCCGCTCAACGGTCTCGCGCCGATGGTCGGCGTGCACGGGCTGAGCGCTGCCTTGATGATCGCCGCCGGTGTGCTCTGGCTGTTGTATACCGGCACACTGTTCGCGCGCCTGGTGGCGCTCGTGCTGATCGCGATCCTGCCGCTGGTGGTGTGGTCCGTGCCGTCGCCGGCCCACTGGACCCGGCCGCTGCACAAGACACTGCGCGTGGCGGTGATCCAGGGCAACATCGCCCAGGCCGGCCGATGGCGCCCGGCCACGCTCGGGCCGGCGCTACGCCGCTATCGCGCCATGACACGGCGCACGAACGCGGACCTGGTGGTCTGGCCGGAGGTGGCGATCCCGGCCTCGGCGGCGCGAATTGACGGCTATCTGTCGCGGTTGAACGCGGGCGCGACAAAACGCGGCCAGATGGTGCTGGCGGGGCTGTTCTGGCCCGCGGATCATGGCGGGCGTCGGTACAACAGCTTGCTGGCGCTCGGCATCGGTCAGGGACGCTACGACAAGCGTCGCCGGGTGCCATTCGCGGAAACGATGCCGGGCCCTTCGTGGCTTGCCCGGTGGGTGGCGGGGCCGGGCGGGCGCACGGTTGCCGGGGCGCCCGACCAGCCGCCGATTCGGGTCCACGGCATCGCGCTCGGGGTCTCGATCTCCTTCGAGGACGTGTTCGGGCGCGATATCCGCCGTGAACTGCCGGGGGCCGGGCTGCTGGTCAATGCGACCAACGACGGCCGGTTCGCCGGGACCACGGCACTCGCGCAGCATCTGGAAATCGCCCGCATGCGGGCCCTGGAGACGGGCCGGCCGCTGGTGCGTGCCGCCAACACCGGCATCAGCGCGATCATCGGCTTCGACGGTCGGGTGCTACACGCGGCGCCGGTCGATCAGGGCGCCCGTTTGATCGGCGAGCTTGCGCCGCGCGCGGGCGCCACGCCCTATGTGGTCCATGGCAACCGCCCGTTGTGGTGGGCGAGTGCGGGCGTCGTGCTGCTCGCCCTGCTGGCCAGCGCCGGTCTGCGCTGGCAGGCGTCACGTCGCCGACGGCCGGCGGAAAGACGCCGCGCGTTGCGCGAAAGAGTCTGAAAAACAGGCGGGCAAGGCTGGGTGGGGCGGACAGGTGCCGGCCAAGACATTACACTTGCGCTGCTCTGCAACTGACTCACGTAGGACCGATGGATCGCAGCTACCGTTTCGCCGACATCGAGGCCGACGTCCAGCACCGCTGGGACGAAGCCGACGCTTTTCGCGTGGCCCGCGACGACCGCGAGAAGTTCTATTGCCTGTCGATGTTCCCCTATCCCAGCGGCAAGCTGCATATGGGGCACGTGCGCAATTACACCATCGGCGACGTGATCGCGCGTTACCACCGCATGTGCGGCAAGAACGTGCTGCAGCCGATGGGCTGGGATGCCTTCGGTCTGCCGGCGGAGAACGCGGCGATCAAGAACGGCGTGCCGCCGGCGAAATGGACGCGCGACAACATCGCCGCCATGCGCGAGCAGCTCAAGCAGCTCGGTTTCGCCTACGACTGGTCGCGCGAGATCGCCACCTGCGACCCGTCCTATTATCGCTGGGAGCAGTGGCTGTTCACTAAGCTGTTCGAGCAGGGCCTGGTCTATCGCCGCGAATCGGTGGTCAACTGGGACCCGGTCGACCAGACCGTGCTCGCCAATGAGCAGGTGGTGGACGGGCGCGGCTGGCGCTCGGGCGCGATCGTCGAGCAGCGCGCGATCCCGCAGTGGTTCGCGCGCATCACCGATTATGCCGACGAACTGCTGGACGACCTGGACAAGCTCGACGGCTGGCCGGACGCGGTCAAGACCATGCAGGCCAACTGGATCGGCCGCTCGACCGGCCTGGAGATCGATTTCTCGGTTGCCGGCCAGGACGAACCGCTGACCGTTTACACCACGCGCCCCGATACGCTGCACGGCGCGACCTACATGGCGCTCGCCGCCGACCACCCGCTGGTCGCGGCCGCCGCCGATACCGATGCCGAACTGGCGGCCTTCGTCGAGGAATGCCGGGCCGGCGGTACCGCCGAGGCCGGGCTGGAAACACGCGACAAGAAAGGCTATCGGCTGCCGGTCGAGGCTATTCACCCGCTGTCGGGCGAGAAACTGCCGATCTTCGCCGCCAATTTTGTGTTGATGGGTTACGGCACCGGCGCGGTCATGAGCGTGCCGGCCCACGACCAGCGCGACTGGGAATTCGCCCGCGCCTATGACCTGCCGATCGTGTCGGTGATCGCCGACGAATCCGGGGCGCCGGGGGACGTGACCGCGGCCGCCTTCGTTGACAAGGGCGGGCTGGTCAACTCGGGCGAGGATAACGGCAAGGATTTCGAGACGGCGTTCAACGACATCGCGGACCGGCTGGAAGCACGCGGCGCAGCGCGGCGCAAGACCCAGTATCGACTGCGAGACTGGGGTCTGTCGCGTCAGCGCTACTGGGGCGCGCCGATCCCGATCATTCATTGCGACGACTGCGGCGCGGTGCCGGTGCCGGAAGCAGATCTGCCGGTGGTGCTGCCCGAGGATGTCACGCCCGAAGGCGCCGGTTCACCGCTGCCGAACATGCCGGAATTCGTGAACACCACGTGTCCGAAATGCGGCAAGGATGCCAGGCGCGAGACCGATACCTTCGACACCTTCATGGAATCGTCCTGGTATTTCGCCCGCTTCACCTGCCCGGACGCCGATGCGATGATCGACGACCGGGCGCATTACTGGATGCCGGTCGATCAATACATCGGCGGCATCGAGCACGCGATCCTGCATCTGCTGTACGCGCGTTTCTTCCAGAAGCTGATGCGTGACGTCGGGCTGGCGAAGGCCGACGAGCCGTTCAAGGCGCTGCTCACCCAGGGCATGGTGCTGAAAGACGGCGCCAAGATGTCAAAGTCCAAGGGCAACACGGTCGATCCCCAGGCGCTGATCGAAACCTACGGCGCCGATACCATGCGTTTGTTTTCCATGTTCGCGGCCCCGCCGGACCAGTCGCTGGAATGGTCGGATGCCGGGGTGGAAGGCGCGCATCGCTTCCTGCACCGGCTGTGGCGGCTGGTGGCCGCGCATGTCGAGGCTGGCGTGGTGGCGCCAGCCACCGCGGCGACGGGTGAGGCCGGCGAGTTGCGCCGCAAACTGCACGAGACCATCGCCAAGGTGGGCGACGACGTCGGCCGGCGCTATACCTTCAATACGGCGATCGCGGCGATCATGGAACTGGCCAACGCGCTGGGCCGGGTCGACGACGCGCCCGAGCCCGAGCTGCAGGCCGTGCGCCAGGAAGCCCTGGAGGCGATCGTGCGCATGCTCGCGCCCATCACGCCGCACGTATGCGATGTGCTCTGGCGCGCGCTCGGCCGTGACGGGCTGCTGCTGGACGCGGCCTGGCCGGTCGCCGACGAGGCCGCGCTGGTGCGCGATACGCTCACGCTGGTGGTGCAGGTCAACGGCAAGGTCCGCGCCCGTATCGAAGTGCCGGCCGATGCCGATCGCGATACAGTGGCCGAGACCGCGCTGGCCGAGCCCAACGTGGTGCGTCATATCGAGGGCAGGGACCTGAAGAAAACCATCGTCGTGCCCGGCAAGCTGGTCAATCTGGTGGTCTGAGCCGCGATGGATCGCCCAAGCAGAGAGCACGAATAATGGGTCACGTTTGCTTATCCGCCACCATTCGCGCTCGCGCCGCCCGGGCGAGCGTCATGCTGGCGCTGCTTTCGCTTGCGGGCTGCGGCTTCCACATGCAGGGCGCTTCGCCGTTGCCCAAAGGCATCTCGTCGATGCGCGTGTCATACAGCAATGCCTATCAGGTGGGGGATCCGCCGGTCGTGACCGCGCTCAAACAGCGTTTGCGCCGCCAGCATCTGCTCGGCGACGCCGATGCCCCGGCCCAAATCGACATCGTGAGCGTCGGCAACAGCCAGCGTATCGTCTCGGTGAGCCCGGTCGACGGGTATGCGGCGGAGTACGCGCTCACGACCCGGGTGGTCTTCAATTACAGCGTCCATGGCGCCAAGCAGCTGTCGGGCGAAACGCTATCGGCCACGCGCGACTACAGCGTGTCGGACACCCAGCGGTTGTCGTCCGAGGGCGAGCGCGACCAATTGCTGAATGAAATGCAGAAGAATCTCGCGAACCGTATTCTCGATCGCATCGCCCAGGCCAACGACAAGCTCGGCTCGAGCCGTGCCAAGGGTAACTGAGGCCATGGCGGATCGCGCAACACTGACAGACAGCCCGGTCTCGCCGGCGGATGCCGCCGCGCTTATCCGCGGCCGGCGCACGATCGACCGGTTCAAGCCGGGCCAGGTGCCCGAGGCCGCACTGATTTACGAGGCGATCGAGCTTGCGCGCTGGGCGCCGAATCATCACCGCACCGAACCCTGGCGCTTCTATCTCATCGGCGAGCGCACCAAGGCCGGTATCATCGAGCTCAACAGCCGCCTACTGGCGGCCAGCCGCGGCCCGGACGTGGCCGAAGCCAAGCGCGAGCGGTGGCAGAGCATGCCCGGCTGGCTGGCCGTCAACTGTTGTCCCAGTGACGACCCGATCACCGCGCGCGAGGACTACGCCGCCTGTGCCTGCGCGGTCGAGAATCTCATGCTCTACCTGCACAGCGCGGGCGTCGGCACCAAGTGGGCGAGCGGGGCGGTCACGCGCGAAGCCGCATTCCTCGAACTGCTTGGCGCGCAATCGGGGGAATACTGCGTCGGGCTGGTCTGGTACGGTTATGCCCAGCGGCGCCCCAGGTCCCAGCGCCA
Organism: Salinisphaera sp. SWV1; assembly: GCF_052044155.1. NCBI lineage: Bacteria > Pseudomonadati > Pseudomonadota > Gammaproteobacteria > Salinisphaerales > Salinisphaeraceae > Salinisphaera > Salinisphaera sp. SWV1. Next base: position 79,548 of record NZ_JBQDYE010000009.1, on the reverse strand, counting down.
GTCGGTCGATCACATCGTCCGCGCGCTGGACTGAAGCCGACGGCGGCGATTCGAGTTCCGCGTCAAAGGGCATTGCAAAAACCCCGAGACAGATATAGAATTGCGCGCTTTCGCAGCCCGGGTCGCTGGTCTCCCGCTACGGCTTGCGACCTCCTACGGTATAAGAGTTGCAATGAAGACGTTTTCCGCGAAGAAAGATGAGGTGCCCGGCGACTGGTACGTCGTGGACGCGACCGACAAGACGCTCGGTCGACTGGCCTCCGAGATCGCTTTTCGCCTGCGCGGCAAGCACAAGCCCGAATATACGCCGCACATGGATGTCGGCGACCACATCGTGGTGATCAACGCCTCGAATGTGAAGACGACGGGCAAGAAAGCCGAGCAGAAGAAGTACTACCGGTTCACCGGGTATGTCGGCAACCTGAAGGAGATCACGCTCGGCAAGCAGATGGCCAGCCATCCCGAGCGGGTCATTGAGCACGCCGTCAAGGGCATGCTGCCGAAGGGGCCGCTCGGCCGCCAGATGTTCCGCAAGCTGCGTGTCTATCCGAGCGCCGACCACCCGCACACCGCACAGCAGCCGCAGACGCTGGAGATTTAAGACATGGCAACCGAACAGTCGTACGGCACCGGCCGCCGCAAGACCGCTTCCGCCCGCGTGTTCATCAAGCCGGGCTCCGGTCAGATCACGGTCAACAAGAAGACGCTGGACGAATACTTCGGCCGGCCGACCTCGCGCATGATCGTGCGCCAGGCGCTGGAAGCCACCGAGTCGACCGACCGCTTCGACATCACCGTTACCGTCAACGGCGGCGGCCCGAATGGTCAGGCCGGCGCCATCCGCCACGGTCTGGCGCGCGCCCTGGTCGACTACGACGAAGGCATGCGCCCCGCGCTGCGCGCGGCCGGTTATCTGACCCGCGACGCCCGCAAGGTCGAGCGTAAGAAGGTCGGCCTGCACAAGGCCCGCAAGTCGCCGCAGTACTCCAAGCGCTAGCGACGGCTGCCGGCTGGCTGCGTTACAATACGCAGCCAGCCACTCCAGGTTACTGGGGATTCGTCTAATGGTAGGACTACGGACTCTGACTCCGTCAGTGGGGGTTCGAATCCCTCATCCCCAGCCAGACCAAAAGCCCGCCTTCCGGCGGGCTTTTTTTTGGTCTGGCTGGGGATGAGTATCTGGTTCGAGCCCCTCGGTTCGACGAGCGGCCGTAGGCCGCGAGAACGCTGGAGCGAAGCGACGGCGGCCCCGAAGGGGTGAGCGGCGAAGCCGCGAATAATCCGAGCTACAGCGGTCCCGTATTACCCGTATTAATTGATCGAAGGCGGTCTTTGGGGTTTTGCTGGGGATGAGTATCTGGTTCGAACCCCTCGGTTCGACGAGCGCGCAGCGCGCGAAGACAGTCGAGCTTGCCCGGCTGGACCCGGAGGGCCGAGTGGCGGAGCCGCGAGCAATCACTTTTCCTCAGCCAAACAAGAGCCCGCCTCGCGCGGGTTTTTTATGGCCGGCGTCGCGGATTTGATAAGACGCTCGGTTCGACCGCGGCGTCGGCAATCCCTCGTTGCTGGCCGAACCAAAGCTCGCTTGTCGGTGTTCCTGATCACGCCGACGAACAGCCTCTTGAGTGAGAACAGCTCGGTTCAACCAATGCACAAAACAGGCGCTGGGCGGTCTGTATTTGTTCGGAGAGCGAATCCCCTGCTTTATATAGAGCGGTTGTCCGCCATCGATCGTGTAGCACTCATAGCATGATTCCGGTATACATATAAATACAGGAATCAGGCGTATGTCTGCTAAAGACAGGGAAGGCAGAGTGTTTGTCGGAAAACGATCAGGGGCCGGGCGTGGTGAGCATAGCGATCAGAGCCCGGATACGATCGGTCTCGGGATGGTCGGGGTAAGCCGTATGCTGGCCAGCGGTGAGCCGTTGCTTTTGCGCGGCAGGCGAACGCGGCACCCACATCCGTTATTTTGGGGTTGTTGTCTGGTAGCGATCGCGGTCTGTGCCTACGCCGCCAATCCGGTGATGGCCGTGCTGGCTTTTCGTGACGGCGCAAGCCCGCTGGGTATGGTGGTTGCCCGCAGTGTGGCGTTGCTCGTGTTACTCGGTTTCGGACTTATCCGGGACCGGCCCGCTCGGGCTGGCCTGCTGGGGTCGACCTTGATCCCGGGCTTGTTCATGGGCCCGATATTTGTATTGCAGAGCTACGGCATTTTCGCAGCCGTTGCGAAAGCCCCCGTCGGCCTGGCCATGCTGATTTATGGCTTATTGCCGTTCTGGATACAAAGCGATGCATTGTCACTGCGCGACTGGAGGCGGTCTTTGCGCGTATTGGTAGCGATTACGGCAATCGCGCTGGCTTGGTCGCAGTTGGTAAACGAGCCGCGCATCGACGGCTTGCTGTGGGCGATTGTTAGTGTCGTTGCTGCGCGGACGTTATGGATAGGCTGCCGGTTTCATCGATACAGCTTGTCGACGGCCCATGCCAAGCCGCTTTTGTTTTGTACGGCTATCTCGGCGCTGGCTGTGTCGCTTATGCTGGGATTGACGCTGGGCCACGATATGCTTCCGAAGCATTACGCGGGGTGGTGCGATGCGTCCGTTCTCGGAGCGACCTATGCGCTTGCCACACTATTGTTGTTGCGTGGGTTGCCTTTACTCGAAACGGTAAGCGTGGCCTGGGTGGTTCGCCTGGAATGGCCGGTTTCCATGGCGCTGGCGATAGCATGTCTGCATGAGCCGGCCAGTTTCTGGCTCATGTCGGGTGCGGCGGTGGTCTGGAGCGTAAGCTTGCCAAAGCTTGACCGATGGTTACGCCCCGGAATTCTTTTACGTAGACCGCGTAATCGGGAAACTGCGCATTCAACGATCATGTCAGGGCATTATGGGCGTCGAAGACCTTCCTCTGGTCGGTGAGGATCCGGTACTGGATTTCGTTAACACCGTGGACGATCCGGGAACTGAATCCGAACTGGATTATCTCACCGACTATCAACAGGTCGTCGACATATGCTGTCGTGCGGGATTGCTTTCTTCTGATATCCGTGCGCGGCTGTGGGTGGAAATGCAGCGTAATGCCGCTCGGGCGAGTGAAGCGTTCGACGAGGCCATCGCGCTACGCGATCGACTGCGTTCACTTTTTTTGTCGATACTTGGGCGGCCCACATCGCAGGAGGCTGCAATTGCGCACCTCGATTGCTTGGTTCGCGAAGCGATTCAGCATCGAGTATTGGACATCCCGGATGGCCATCGGTGTGCACGCCTGCGTTGGCAAGCCACTGACGACTTTGTCAGAGTTCCATTGTGGGAGATCGCGACGAACGCGCTCGATCTGCTGTGCAACGAAGATAAGATGAATCGACTGAAGGTTTGTGCCAACGACCCGTGTCAATGGCTATTTCTTGATTACTCGCGTAATGGCAAACGACGCTGGTGCAGCATGGCCGAGTGTGGCCAGCAAGCCAAGGTCAAACGTTTACGAGAGCGACGACAGGCCGGAAAGCAATGAATTGGCGCCAGTCTGCGGTTGTGCGGCTGCAATTGGCGACTGTGTAAATCGGGCAGGTCTCGTTCCGAGCATGGCGCGCCGAGCTACTCGGTGGATGCCACCCTCAGCCTCGAAATAAGCGGCTCCGCCGGGGCGAATGCTACGTTCACAACTCGGACAGACGAATAGATCGAAGCGCCATGACCAAGCCCCATGCCAGCGGCCGATGCCTCTGCGGCAGTGTGCACTACCGCATTACTCAAGCACCGGTCCACACCTTCTATTGCCACTGCACAGATTGCCAGAAAGAAACCGGCGGACCGTTCGCGGCCGAGATTTATGTGCCGGCCGATTCGGTTTCGTGTACAGGGCATATGAAGGAATACGTCGTTACCGGCGATTCCGGTCGGCCGGTACGGCGCTTTTCATGCGCGACCTGCGCGAGCCCGATTCTGACGGTGTTCGATGACGAGCCCCGCTTTGTATGCGTCAAAGCGTGCAGCCTCGATGAGGCGAGTGGGCTACAGCCGGAATTTCATCTCTATGTGAAATCCAAACAGCCGTGGTATGTGATCGCTGATGGGTTGCCGCAATATCCAGGCGACATGGAATGGTGAAGATACGGCTGCCCAGCCGTCCAGGCGCGTGGAAAATGGGGAGATTACCGTAGCGATTGCCCAAGTGGGTGTCCGACGCGTCGGCGGTGCGAGCGTGGGTTTCAATAGACACAGTGCGGGACCGCGGTACAGCTATTGAAAGAATGTAGCCCACGGGCTACATTTGACCCATGGAGATTAAGGCGACGCCCGAATTCCGAAGCTGGCTCGACGGACTGAAGGACAGGGCCGGTCGGGCTCGCATTCAGGCTCGAATCGAGCGTTTGGCCGAGGGCAATCCGGGCCGGCATCGCCATTTGAAAGGCGGTGTCAGGGAGCTGAAGCTCACCGTGGGGCCGGGATATCGAGTGTATTACACGGTTCGGGCGGAGGTGCTCATCATTCTCTTGTGTGGTGGTGACAAATCGACCCAAAGGCAAGATATCGAGAAGGCGCAATGGATGTCAGGATCGATTTAATGCGTCGGCATGGAGGCGGACATGAGTAACAAAGTAGAGTTGTACGATTACGATGTGGCCGAGCATCTGCGCACGCGCGACGAGATGGCGGCCTATTTGAATGCCTGCATTGAGGAGTCCGAGGGCGATGTAGGCTTCATCGCCAAGGCGTTGGGCGATATTGCACGGGCACAGAGCATGGCGGGTGTGGCACGGGACACGGGCTTGTCGCGGGAGAGCTTGTATCGGGCGCTCTCGGCTTCCGGCAACCCCAGCTTCGACACGATCATGAAGGTCACGCACGCGCTCGGGCTGCGCTTGTCGGCCGTCGCGGCGTAATTCAGCCACAACAGCCACCGGCTGCGCGACCGGGCATGGCGGCCGGCTGCAGAGTGCTAAGCGTGGCTTTGCGGTCGTCGTCCACGTGCTGCAGCGTGAGTTGGAAGTCGATCTGTCTGTCTGGCCGTGCCATCGTGAAAGAACTCGGACTTGTCTGCGCCCAGGCCGGTGACGACGAACACGCCGCAGTTAACGCCCGCGACCGGCGACCAGATGACGTAGCTCTTGTTGGCTGGGTGTGTAAGCCCGCCGGGTTGTTCAGGTCGAGGCCCAGGAACTGGCGGCTCGACCGACTGAAACCCGGTAATCCGGACGACCGCCTAATCCGGATCGTACAGCGCCGCGCGGCTACGGGCGGCGCGTTGGTTGTCGATCTGGCTCGAGTGCTACGCGATCCGCGCACCCATGGTGGATCGATCATGGGTGGATTTTATTGCCGAGTATTGGACGTGGCTCGCTGAAGAAGCGCGAATGCGCCTTGTTCAGGGCACGGCGCCGTATATCAGCGCGGATAATGAATCAGATCATGCGCCCGCGCCGGGCCGGCCCCGGGGTTGTGGTAACGATGCGGCCGGTCGGCCGCGAATTGCAGCACGTCGCCGGCGGCGAGTTCATGTTTTTGGCCGTCGACTTCCACTTCCAATCCGCCGTCCAGCATGACGACATCCTCGATGGTGCCGGCCGTGTGTGGACTGGAAACGCTGGACGCCCCGGCTGCGAACTCGACCTCGAACATTTCAAAGCCAAGTGCCGCGTCGTAGGGCAGCAGCGCTCGGGTGCGCATGCCCGCGCTGTCTTCATGCCAGCCGTCGGGGCTCGGCCGATGGTGCCGGTCGGTGCCGGCATCGGGGGTGCTGGACAGAAAGAAGGATAACGAGACGTCCAGGCCGGTGGCGATCTTCCAGAGCGTGGCGATCGTCGGGCTGGATTCCGCGCGTTCGATCTGGCCGAGCATGGCCTTGCTGATACCGGTGCGTGCGGCGGCACCGTCGAGGCTGAGGCCGGAACGGCGGCGTAATTCTCGAAGGCGGCTGCCGATCGATGGCGCGACAGGTGGGGGAGCGGTCATGGCACGGGCGTCTCGGGATGTCGCCGCATGATACTAAGTGCGATTCGTGCTGGATTCGATATGTGATCGTGCGTTATAACGCACGAAATCCGGCCGCGATGATCGAACATGAACGAGGGTTTTTCCATATCGAGGGTGCTGCCGCCGACGACCGCTGGCCTTGTGGCCGTGCTGGTCGGCTATACCGGGGCGGCAATCATCGTGGTGCAGGCGTTCGAAGCCGCCGGCGCCTCCGCGGCGGTCGTCGGCAGCTGGATGACGGTGCTGGGCTGGAGCATGGCGGCGAGCACGCTCGGCTTGTCGTTGTGGTATCGCCAGCCGATTCTCACGGCCTGGTCGACGCCCGGCGCGGCGTTGCTGGTGGTCGGGCTGCACGGGCATTCGCTCGGCGAAGCGATCGCAGCGTTCATGTTCTGCGGGGCGTTGACGCTCATATGCGGCGTGACCGGTGTGTTCGCGCGGCTGATGGCGCGCGTGCCGCGTTCACTGGCCTCGGCGATGCTGGCCGGTGTATTGCTGGAATTCGGGCTCGGCGCGTTCACCACCGGCAGCAACGATGGCTGGATCATGGCGGCCGCGCTTTCCGCCTGGCTGCTGTGCCGGCGTATGGCGCCACGCTATGCGGTGTTGGCGATGCTGGTGGCGGGTGTCACGGCGGCTTATCTCGATGGTCATCTTGCGATCACCGGGTTTCACGGTGTGATCGCGACACCCACCTTCGTAGCCCCGGTGTTTTCGCTATCGTCATGGCTCGGTATCGGCGTGCCGCTGTTCGTGGTCACTATGGCATCGCAGAACGCGCCGGGCGTGGCGATGCTCGAAAACGCCGGCTACCGGCCGCCCGTCTCGGTGATTCTGGTTGTCACCGGCGCGATGACGCTGCTGCTGGCGCCGGTTGGCGGGTTCGTGCTCTGCCTGGCCGCGATCACCGCCGGAATCTGTTTGACCGACGACGCACATGAAGACCCGGCGCGACGCTATCTGGCGACGGTGGCCGCGGGGCTGGCATATGCACTGGCCGGCGTGTTCGGCGGCTCCATCGCCACCGGGCTACAGGCGTTACCGGCATCGTTGGTCGCGATTCTGGCGGGGCTCGCGCTGTTGCCGGCCATGGCTGGTTCGCTGGCGGCGGCGATGCAGGAGGCGCGTGACCGCGACGCGGCGGCGCTGACCTTCCTGGTCACCGCCTCCGGTATCCATATCGCCGGGATCGGTGCGCCGTTCTGGGGCCTGGCAACGGGCGGGGTGGCACTGGGCGTCTGGCGCATGCAGATACGGCGGACCTTGACCAGCCGCGCTCATGATCCGAGCCGGTCGCAACGGTAAGCCCTCCTGGCATGGGCGCCGGATTTGCCTTACCGTCCGCCGAACAGCAACGGCACGATCAGGCTGGTGAGCAACAGGATCAACGCGCCGCCCAGGCGCGAGGAAATCTGTGCGAACGGCATCAGCTGCATGCGGTTGGCGGCCGAGAGTACGGCGACGTCGCCGGTGCCACCCATGTTGGCCATGCACAGTCCGGCGGTGATGGCCGACTCGATCGGGTAGAAACCCATCAATCGTCCGACCAGACCGGCGCCCACCGCAGCCCCGGCGACCACGGCGAATACGATCAGGACGTAGGTGATCGAGATGGCGTCGATGACCTGGCCGAGATCGGTATAGGCGATGCCGATGCCGAACAGCAGCGCGAAGGTCCAGTTGCGGGCGACGAACTGGAACCACTGGGCGGCCGAGTCGTTGAGGGGCTCGGGCATGAGCCCGCCGACCTTGACCGACGCCACCAGGATGATCATCAGGGCGTAGGGGTGTAGCGGGATGAAGTGGCCCAGGATCTGGCCGGCGACATAGAAGCTGAGTGCTGCCACCAGACCGACGCCCAGTTTATCGAGGCTGGGTTGGCTCTGGGCCTCGCTGATATGCACGCCCGGCATCATCTGGCCGCTGCCGGTGAGGCCGGGAAAGCGGTTGCCGAGCCCGTTGAGCAAGCCGGCGATGATGATCGCGAAGACGTTGCCGAGCGCCAGCGCCGGTACCAGAATCGATATGTAGTAGCTGGCCGGCTGGCCCAGCAGTTGCTCGTAGATCTGGCTCATGGGCACCGCGCCGGCTCCCATGCCGCCGCCCATGATCGGCAGGGTGATGACGACGACGGCGTCCTGCATGGAAAAGCCCAGGCACCAGCCCGCGATCACGGCGAACAGCGCGGCGAAGACCACGGCGCTGATCAGGGGCAGGGCGAAACGTACGCCCACCTTGACCAGAATATGCGAGTCCATGCCGAGAATGCTGCCGGTGATCAACGCGGCGATGTAGAAGTTGAGAAAGCCGCCGTTTTTCATGAACGTGGCGACGTTGTCCGCCACATCCGCGGGCAGCCAGTGCAGATACACCAGCGTGGCGGCCGAGAATATCGCCAGAATCGCACCGCCGCCGAGATAGCTGCGTACGATGGGCAGCCGGTCGCCGATGTGGCCGAACAGTTCGCCGAACAGCATGATCACGATGAACGCGCCGATCATGCTCTGCGGCAGGACATCGGTGGCCATCGCCGCGATCATGATCGCGAAAAACAACGCGAAGATGGGCGGCGTGAGCCCGAAGATTCGGGATTCGGCAAGGGTGTTCCGAAGGCGCGGAGCGGTTCGCGCCGCCCCGGTGACTGTGGTATCGCTCATTATTGTCTCCTCGTTTAGGGTGGGCGTGCCCGGGATCGCGCCGTGTGGCGCGCCGTCCGCGGGATCGGCTGCGAAGCCAGATTAGGAGAAGACCGGCGCAGGGGGAGGGTTTCGCAACTTGAACAATCGTTTTGAAACTTTAGAAAGCGAGCCGCCGTCGGTGGGCGCAGGAAAGGACCGGCGGAAATGACACCTTCGTCGAACGTCGCGACCCCGGCGCAGCCGGGCAGGCGGCGGGGTATCAGCCTCGCGGCGCTGACGGCCTGTCTCGCATTCGCGATGATTCTGTCGTCGCTGGTGCTGGCCTGGTGTCTGTTCAGCAGCCAGCTGACGCGCACGGTGGAGCGCGTGCAGGGCCAGCGCGTCGAGAACGTCGCGATGACGGTGGCCGACATGCCGATGGTGGTGAACGCGTTGTCGGCGCCGCATGACTACGATCCGAACGCGGCCATTCAGCAGCGCATTGAAAGACTGCGCAGGCGGCTTGGCGTCGATTTCATCGTCGTCATGGATACCCGGGCGCAGCGGTTGACGCATCCCGACCCGGCGCGCATCGGGCATCATTTTCGCGGTGGCGACGAAGGCCCGGCGCTGACCGGGCGGCATTATGTGTCGGTGGCCGAGGGCACGCTGGGCCAGAGCGTGCGCGGATTCGCCCCGGTGCTTAGCGCCGCGGGCCGGGTGGTCGGCGCGGTGTCGGTCGGCGTGACGCAATCGCGCCTGGCGCCGCTGCGCGGCGATTCGCGCTCGCGGTTGCTGGCCTGGCTCGGTTTGGTGCTCGCGCTCGGCGGCGGGGGCGCGGCCTGGCTTGCGGCGACCATCAAACGCCGGTTGATGGGCATGGAGCCCGACGATATCGCGCACCTGGTGGCCGAGCATCGCGCCGTGCTTGATGCCATGCACGAAGGCGTGATCGTGCGCGACGCAACCGGCCGGGTACGGCTGGTCAATCCGGCGGCACGGCGGCTGCTGGAGGCCGCGGCGGCGCGTGGCCCGGCGGTGGGCGATATGATGGACGAGCCGCGGCGCAACGCCGGGCGGCGGGGCCAGAACGTCGATCTCGATCTGGAGATTGGCGGCCGGCGTTTTCTGGGCAGCCTGCGGCCCATGGGCACGACATCCGCGGCCGGCAGTGTGGTCACCTTCCGCGACAGCCGTGAATTGCAGCGTCTCGGCGAGGAGTTGACCGGGGTGCGCCGCTATGCCCGGGCGCTGCGGGCGACCACGCACGATTTCAAGAACAAGCTGCACGTGATCCTGGGGCTCACCCAGGCGGGCGATACGGCCACGCTGTCCGGTTACGTACGCGAGTTGGTGGACTTGCGCGAGGCGGCCACCGAATCGCTGGTCGAGCGGGTGGCCGAGCCGATTCTGGCCGGTTTCCTGATCGGCAAGCAGAGCGAAGCCCGCGAACAGGCGATCGATCTGCGCATCGCGGTCGACTCGGTCATTCCGCCCGCCGCGGCCGATTACGATCTGCACGGCCTGGTGACGATTATCGGCAACGTGCTCGACAATGCCTTCGAGGCGACGGCCGGGTGCGCGGCGCCGGTGGTGGCGCTCACCCTGGCGCTGGAGGCCGATACGCTGGCCGTGGCCGTGCAGGACAACGGCCACGGCATGGCCGCCGAACTGCTCGATCGCGCCCGCGAGGCCGGAGTGTCGTCCAAGGGGGCACAACGCGGCCTCGGGCTGCATCTGGTGGAAACCCGGCTGGCGGCGCTCGACGGCTCGCTCGCGATCTATTCCGAACCCGATCGCGGCACACTGGTCGAGATCACTTGCCCATACCGGGGGGCGGCATGAACGTGCTGATTGTCGAGGATGACCCGATGGTCGGCCAGCTCAACGCCGCCTATCTGGCGCGCGTGGCGGGCATGCGCCTGATCAGCCGCTGCAGCGATGTGGTCAGCGCCCTGGCCGTGCTGGAACGGGAAACGATCGATCTGGTGCTGCTCGATGTATACCTCGGTCGTCGCAGCGGACTGGAGGTGGCGGAATGGCTCTACGCGCACCGGCCCGAGGTGGATATCGTGCTCATCACCGCCGCCAGCGAACCACAAACCGTACGCGCGGCCCGGCGTCTGGGCGTGACGGATTATCTCATCAAACCCTTCACCTTCGAGCGGTTCGCCGACGCGATCGATGCCGCGCGCCGGCGCCGTCACGCGCTCAAGGATCTGGCCGGGCCGGTCGATCAACGCGCGCTGGATGCGTTGTTCCGGACCCGCTCGCGCCCGAGCCTGCGTGCCGACGAGCTGCCCAAGGGGCTGACCGCGCGAACGCTGGCCCAGATCGCGGCCGCGCTGCTGGTGGTCGGCCCCGAGAGTTTCGCCACCGAGGCAGTCACCGAACGCACCGGCATGTCCCGGGTATCGGTACGCAAGTATCTGCGGTATCTGGTGTCCTGCGACATCCTCGACGAGACCTTCGCCTACGGCCAGATCGGCCGGCCGGCATTCGCTTATCGCTGCCTGGATCGCCGCGCACTGGAACGCCTGGCCGGAATCGGCGACGATTGACTGCATCCTTATGACTATGAAACCGCGTATGTCGATAGCGGCTGCACCGCGCGCGCCTCGATTCCAATTTCGACTGTCTGCTTTTGTCCGGATCGCCTCTTGATCGAATTCTCTTCTGTCACCAAACGATTTCCGGATGGCACGGTCGCGGTCGATTCGCTCGACCTGACCATGGCCACCGGCGAGCTCACCGTGTTGGTCGGCCCGTCGGGCTGTGGCAAGACCACCTCGTTGCGCATGATCAACCGGCTGGATGAAGCCAGCGAAGGCACCATCGCGGTCGACGGTCAGGATGTTCGCTCGCGTAGCCTCACCGATCTGCGTCGTGGCATGGGGTACGTCATGCAGCATTCCGGGCTGTTCCCGCACCGCACGATCGGCGACAACATCGCGACCGTGCCGCGCCTGCTCGGGTGGGACAAGAAACGTATTGCCGCACGCGTGGACGAACTGATCGACACGGTCGGGCTGGACGCCGACATGGTCGCGCGCTATCCGCACCAGCTCTCCGGCGGGCAGCAGCAGCGCGTGGGCGTGGCCCGCGCGCTGGCGGCCGATCCGCCGATCATGCTCATGGACGAGCCGTTCGCCGCGGTCGACCCGATCGTGCGCAAGCGGCTGCAGGACGAATTCCTGGCGCTGCAGGAACGCCTCGGCAAGACCATCGTCTTCGTCACCCACGACATCGACGAAGCCATTCGCCTGGGCGATCGCATCGCGGTGTTCGGCGAGGGCGGGCACCTGGCCCAGTTCGCCACCCCGGATGCGCTGCTGGCGTCGCCGCAAAGCGACTTCGTGGTGGATTTTCTCGGTGCCGAGCCCCAGCTCAAGCGCTTGTCATTGATTACCGCCGGCCGGGCCACACCGGTCGAGGCGCCGGTCGTCGCGCCCGATGCCGATGCCGAGGCCGCCGCGACGGCGGCCCACAGGGCCGGCACGGACTGGGTGCTCGTGTTGGATGGCGAGCGCCGCATCGCCGGTTGGCATCGCCTCGAGGCCTATCGCCAGGATACGGGGCGTGCGGTCGAGCGGTTCGATGCGACCGTGTCGGCTGCGGATACGCTGCGCGCCGCGCTCGGTGTGCTAGTGCTCTCCCAACTTGGCGTGGTGGCGCGTCTGGACGAAGCCGGCCGCTTCGACGGCCTGCTCGATCAATCGAGCCTGAACCGGGCGCTGTGTTGATCCGCTGGGACTGGATCGGCCGCCACGCCGACGACATCCTGGCCCAGCTCATCCAGCACGTGGAGCTGACCGGCCTGGCGCTCTTGTTCGGGTTCGCCATCGCCTTTCCGCTGGCGCTGGCCGCGATCCGCTGGCCCCGCCTGTACGGCCCGTCACTGGCGGTGACCGGGATATTGTTCACCGTGCCCTCGCTGGCGTTGTTCATCCTGCTGATTCCGTTCACCGGGCTGTCGATGGCGACATCGCTGATCGGATTGACGATCTATACGCTGCTGATCCTGTTCCGCAATATCGTGGAGGGTCTGCGGGGTGTGCCCTTCGACGTGCGCGAGGCCGCCAGGGCGCTGGGGTATTCGCGCACGCGTCAGTTGCTGACCGTCGAACTGCCGATCGCGCTGCCGGTGATCATGGCCGGGCTGCGCATCGCGGCCATCACCACCATCGGCCTGGTCACGGTGACCGCGCTGATCGGGCAGGGCGGGCTCGGCCGGCTGTTCATCTCCGGTTTCACCCTGCATTTCACGACGCCGCTGCTGGTGGGCTTCGTGCTCTCGATCGCGCTGGCGGTGGCGGTCGATCTGTCGCTCGCCGGGCTGTTGTGGCTGATCACGCCCTGGAACCGAGGGCGGCGCGCATGAGCGGCGCGGGCGTGGTATGGCGTCTCACGCTGGTGGCGGCGCTGTCCTGTCTGGTGGTGGGCTCGGCGTCGGCGCTGGGCCTGGAAGGCGGCAGCGCGAATATCGTCGGCCAGGTCTGGCACTGGTTTGTCGACCCGGCGCACTGGCAGGGCGTGGACGGCCTGCCGCATCGGATCGGCCAGCACATTTATTATGTCGCGGTCTCGACCGTGATCGCCGCGGCGCTCGCGCTGCCGGTCGGCATCGGGCTCGGCCACTACGGCCGGGGCGGGCTCATCGCGATCAACATCGCCAATATCGGCCGCGCGATTCCGTCGTTCGGGTTGATCATTCTGATGTTCCTGCTGGTAGGCTTCGGTGTGATCCCGGTGCTCGTGGCGCTGGTCGCGCTCGCCATTCCGCCGATGGTCACCAACAGCTATGTCGGCATGCAGTCGGTCGATCCGGCGGTGCGGCAATCGGCGGCCGCGCTGGGCCTGACCCGTTGGCAACGCCTGTGGCAGGTCGAACTGCCGATCGCGCTGCCGTTGATCATGGCCGGCGTTCGAACCTCGGCCGTACAGGTCATGTCCACCGCCACGCTCGCGGCGTATGTCGGCCTCGGGGGCCTCGGGCGTTATCTCATCGACGGTCTGGCCCAACAACAACTCGCCCAGGTGGTCGGCGGCGCGATCGTGGTGGCCATGCTCGCCGTGCTGACCGAGGCCAGTCTGGCCGGTCTGCAGAAACTGGTGCAGTCGCCGGGGCTGGTGCGCTGAGGGTGTGGCATGGCGTCACGCATCTGTCATGATCGATCGGGGGCATTCACACGAATGGAAAAACAACGCATGAAGAAACTGTCACTCCTGCTGGCCTGTGCGCTGGCGACCGGGTTCATCGCCGGTGAGGCTTCGGCGGCCAGCAAACCGGTGGTGGTGGGCTCGACCAACTTCACCGAGCAGCTGATTCTCGCCAATATCTATACCGATGTACTGGAAGCGCGCGGCGTGGCGGTGAAGAAACGGCTCAATCTGGGCTCGCGCGAAGTCGTGTTCCCGGCGCTGAAATCCGGTGAGCTGGATGTTTTGCCGGAATATTCGGGCGCGCTGTTGGGCTTTCTCACCAACGGCAAGTCCGAGGCGCACAAGCAGGCCGCGGTACTCAAGGCGCTGCGACAGAACCTGCCCAAGGGCATCGTCGCCCTGAAGGCCTCGTCGGCACAGGACAAGGACGGCCTGGTCGTCACGCCGGCCACCGCCCGCAAATATCATCTCAAGACGATTGGCGACCTCAAGCCGGTGGCCGGCCAGCTCACGTTCGGCGGCCCGCCCGAGGCCAAGACGCGTTATGTCGGCGTACCGGGCCTGAAGCAGGTCTACGGCGTGCAGTTCAAGAACTTCCGCGCGCTGGATGCCGGCGGACCGCTCACCCAGAGCGCACTGGCCAGCGGTGCGATCGACGTGGCACGCATGTTCACCACCCAGGGCGTGATTTCGGATCGCGGCTGGGTCCTGCTCAAGGACAACAAGAACCTCGTGCCCGCGCAGAACATCCTGCCGGTCGCCCGCAAGGCGATACTCACGCCGACGATCCGCAAGGCGCTGAATGCCGTATCGGCGCAGCTGACCACCGAAGACCTCCAGCGTATGAACCAACGCGTGAGCGTGAAGCACGACGATCCGGAAACTGTCGCCGAAGACTGGGTGAAACAGCACCATCTCGGCAAGTAGTGTCGCAGGCGCTGGCCGCGCGCACTGTTCCGGCGGCCCCTGACCCGGTATAGCGATCCGACCGGCCGGCGCCAACGGCCAGCTGATCGGCTTACGGGCCGCCGCGGTGGTGCGTCAAGCGGTTGTGCCCGACTGTGCGCCGTTGGTGGCGTCGAAAGAGCTGGGTTTTCGCGCAGCAAGCACTGGACGTCCGGTTGGAGCGCCAGGGGGTCTGGGCGGCGATATACGACAACGTGGCGATCGGCCTGGGCCCCGACGCCGACGTGCCGGCCTGCGCGGTCTTGCCGCCCGGACATTTATCGCGCGCTGTGCGTCGAACCCGGGGCGCCATACCGGCGGGGCGACTGCAAAACCGAAAGCAAACACGAGCGCTGCGGGTCGGATGCCGCGCTCGGCGAGCGCATCAGCATGGGTCCGGACCGTTTCTTCGACGGCGGCCGTTTCGAGCCCGGCGTGCCGTTGGACGGCTTCGGCGCACCGCGCGCCTTTGCCGCGATGCAGGCGGTGTGCGGCGCGGTGTCCATCGCCTCGGGTTTCGCCATCACGAATGAGTTGTTGTTCATCGAACGGGTGATCGTGGCCATCGCCGGGGTGTCGCTCGTGCTCGGCATCCCGCATGTCGCGCAGCGGCTCGATGCCGAGGAAGTCGATACGGCCGACATAAGCGAATTATTTTCGTTTATTGGCGTTCATTCGAGGACGGTTTTCTTCCACTGAGGCTCGACTCGCGATCAACCGGTAGCGCCCGGCTCGGCCGCCGCTGCGTCGAGGGTCTGTTCGACCAGGGCCGTAAACGCATCGAAGGCCGGATGCTGGACGCTCGGGGAACGATGGATCTCCAGTACCGCCTCCGGTAACGGCGGCAGGCCGGCCTCTTCACCCAGTGTGTGCCAGCCCGGCGGCAGGGTGCGCCGGCCGGTGATCGTCACCGCGTGGCCCAGATCGACCGCCACACGCAGGCCGGTCGGGCTCTGGCTCGTATAGTCGATCTGCCATGTTCGGCCGATACGCGTGAGGGCTTCCAGCGCCCGGCGGCGGTAGGCGCATTGCTCGGGGAACAGCGCCAGCGGTACCGGCTGGTCGGGAACGAGTTCGAAATCGCGGTGGGCGGCCCAGACCAGGGTTTCGGTGCCCACGCGTCGGGCGGTGCTGGCCGCCGAGTGCCGCACCGTGAGCACGAGATCCAGCGCGCCGGCCTCGAGTTGTTCGATGAGTTCGGTCGACATGCGGCAATGAATATGCGGGCGGACCGCTGGATGCGAGGCTGCGAAAGTGCGCAGCACCTGCGGCAGCCAGGTTTCCGCGTAGTCCTCGGGCAGGCCGAAACGGAGCGTGGTCGGCTGGGCGGACGGCCCGACCGCACTGACGGCCTCGCGCTGCAGTTGCAACAGGCGCCGGGCGTAGACCAGAAAAGTCTGGCCGTTGGCGGTCAGGGCCAGCTGGCGGCTGGTGCGGTGCAGCAGCTGCGTGTTGAGTCGGGTCTCGAGCGTGCGGATTCGCAGGCTGACCGTGGACTGCGTCTTGTGCAGGTACTGACCGGCCGAGGTGAAGCCGCCGGTTTCGGCAACCGCCACGAAGGCGGCGAGCAGGTCGCTGTCGAGCACCGCTGCCGGCGATCCATGAGGCTCACCGATGGATTCCATTGGAATAACTCGTTTCTCAAATCGATCGATGGCTCTCAGCATAAGTCAGGTCGGCACGCCGGGTCATTGCGGCGGCGCCGGCCGACGGATTTACAGCGCATGATCGAGAGAGGAAAGCATGAGCGAAGCAGCCGTGGTCCTGGCCGATGCCGAACGGACCGATCTGAGCGATCTGGTGGATACCGAGCGCTATCCGCTCGAGGATTTCGCCGGCCCGCGCATGCAGGAGGTAATCGAGCGCGTGCGCGCCGATCTGGACGCCGACGGTTGCGCGGTGTTGCGTGGCTTCATGCGCGCCGATGCGCTGGCACGGGCACGTGCCGAGGGCCGTCAGCTGGCGCAAAAGACCTTCTATTCCAGTGCCCGGGTCAATGCCTGGTTCACCCGCGACGATCCGAGCCTGGACGAGAGCGATCCGCGGCGCATCTTCATGGATCGCACCAGCGGCTTCGTGACCCGCGACATGATTCCGGCGGATATGGTCATCCAGCAGCTTTATGTCTCGCCGGCCATGAAGCGGCTGGTCGCGGCCTGTATCGGCGAGGCGGAAGTCTTCGAGTATGCCGACCCCTTCGCCGGGCTGGTGCAGAACGTGTTGCCGCCGGGCACCTGCCAGCCGTGGCATTACGACACCAATGAATACATCGTCACCATGATGACCGAAAAGCCGGACATCGGCGGCGAGTTCCAGTACTGCCCGAATATCCGCTCGTCGGCCGGCGAGAACTATGGCCGCGTGGGCGCGGTGATCCGCGGCGAGGATACCGACACGCCCAAGACGCTGCGCCTGGAGCCGGGCGATCTGCAATTGTTCAAGGGCCGTTATTCGCTGCATCGCGTGACCGAGGTCGGCGGCGAGCGCGAGCGGCATACCGCCATCTTTGCTTATTCGCAGCAGCCGGGTGTGGTCGGTCGGCTCGAGCGCACCCGCCAGCTCTACGGGCGCGTCTCCGAAGCGCATATCCAGGCCGAACGCGAGCGCGTCGAACGCGCCGACGGGCTGCTGGACTGAGCGACCGCCCGCAGTATCAATATACCGGCCCGCCATGGCCCTAAACGACGAGACGATATGACCACGACGGCTCTACAGTACGACGATATTCTGCCGCCGACCCATGACCCGGCGCTATGCGAGCCCAAGACTGCCGAGATCGAGCAGATCCTGCGCGACCGGCTGGCCGCGACCCGGGCCCAGCTCAAGGCGCGGGACATCGTGGCGGCGGTACTGTTCGACCCGACCCATGTGCGCTACGCCACCGGCTCGCGCAATATGCAGATCTATTCGGCCCGCAACCCGGCGCGCTATGCCTTCGTGCCCGCGGAAGGGCCGGTCGTGCTGTTCGAGTTCTCCGGCTGTGAGCATTTGGCCGCCCATCTGCCGACGGTCGACGAGATCCGGCCGGCCACCGCGATCTCGTACTATTTCTGCGACGACCACCTCAAGCAGACCACCCAGGCCTGGGCCGACGAGATCGACCGCCTGGTGCGCGACTGCGGCGGAAGCGACGGCGATTTTGTCGCCATCGAGAGCGCGACCTCGCATGCGGCCTTCGCCCTGGTCGAGCGCGGTTGGCGGATCTGTGACGCCCAGGTGCCGCTGGAGCGGGCACGGGCGATCAAGGTGCCCAACGAGATCAAGATGATCCGCAGCTCGCTGCGCGCGGTCGAGACCGGCGTGCGCAAGCTCGAAGCCGCGATCCGGCCGGGGGCGACCGAGAACGAGGTCTGGTCGAATCTGCACCAGCACATCATCGCCACCGACGCCGACTACGTCGAAACCCGGCTGATGAATTCCGGGCCGCGCACCAACCCCTGGTTCCAGGAATGCTCGGACCGGGTGATGCAGGCCGGCGAGCTGGTGGCGCTGGATACCGACGTGGTCGGTCGCTACGGCTACTACGCGGATTTCTCGCGCACCTTCCTCTGCGGCGACCAGCCGGCCACGGCCGCGCAACGGGATCTGTATCGCATGGCCTACGATCAGATCCAGACCAACATGGCCGGCATCGCGCCCGGCGTATCGTTCAAGGAATATGCCGAGCGAGCCTGGCAGATCCCGCCGGCCTACAAGGCTCGCCGCTACTTCGCGCTCGCCCATGGCGTGGGCATGACCGGCGAATATCCCTACATCGTTCATCGCGAGGATATCGATGACAAGGGCTACGACGGCGTGATGCAGCCCGGCATGACCCTGTGCGTGGAAAGCTTTATCGGCCACGAGGATGGCGGCGAGGGCGTCAAACTCGAAGAACAGCTCTATATCCGCGACGATGGCGAGGTCGAACTGCTGTCCGACTACCCCTTCGATGCGCGCCTGCTGGATCGCTGAAGCGCGCGCTCCATCCATCGCTGCGTCCCGGCTACAGCGGGTCGCGGCACAAGCCCGATGCGAACCCCATGAGCCAGACCCTGATCCCCCATATCGATCTGACGCCGCTGCTGGCCGACCAGTCCGGGCGGGGCGGGACGATCGCCGCCATCGTCGACGCGGCCTGCGATTCCGGCTTCATGACCGTCGGTATCGCGCCGGCCCAGTTGCATCTCGCCGACGACATCCACGCCCGGCTGCTGCGCTTCTTCGAGCTGGACGAAACCCACAAGCAGCAGCTCGCCCGGCACAAGTTCGTGGCCGCCAACCGCAATGTCTACCGTGGCTACTTTCCGCCCCAGGACGAAGACCCAACCTGGAAGGAAGGCATTGACCTCGGTCCGGACATCGCCCACCCCGAGCGCGCCGATACGCAAAGCGGCGACCCGCTGCGCGAGCCGACGCCGCGGCCATCGGAATCGGCGCTGCCCGGCTGGGCGGGCGATGTGGCGACTTACTACCGTGCCATGGAAACCCTGGGCGGCGTGATTGCCGGCGCGCTGGCCGAAGGCCTGGCCATCGACCGCGACAGGCTGCTGCGGCCATTCGATCACGGCAACTCGACGCTGCGGCTGATCCATTATCCCGAACGTCCGGCCGAGACGCTGGATGCGATGCCCGCGGTCGATGGCCACGGCGATACGCGGCGCTGGCTGGTCGGCGTGCCGCACTGCGACAACGGTTTCATTACATTGCTCTGGCAGGACCGGGTCGGCGGGCTGCAGGTGCGCACGCCGGACGGCGCCTGGGAGAACGTGCCGCCGCGCGAGAATGCGCTGGTGGTCAACTTCGGACGATTGCTGGCCGACTGGTCGGGCGGGCGCATCCAGGCCACCGAGCACCGTATCGTCGGCGGCAGCCGTTCGCGACATTCGATCCCGTTCTTCTTCGAGCCGGCGGTCGACGCACATATTGCAGCCCCAGATGCGGCCGGCGACGGCGACTATGTCTACGGCGACCGGCTGTGGGAGCGGATGCAGGCCTTCGTCGAATTCCAGGGGCTGGAACGCACGCCGGTCACCGAAGCCTGAACGCGTCGGGCATGGGCTGGGTCAGCAGACGTGGCCGAACTTGCCGGCCGTGCTTATCGCGCGTACCCGTTCGATCCGCCCGCGTCGCCGAAGCCGGGCCGGCGCGAACGCGCGCCGCGTCGGTCGGCTATGGTTGGATAGGTTCTGACTTGCAACGAGCTCCGGTTGGTCTGGAAGGCGGATGACCGGCCGTGAACTGTTCGTATCAAAAAACGAGAAAAGGAGTCGACGATGAATAAACGATTCATGAATCGCGGTATCGCGGGGCTATTGCTGGTTACGGCCGCGATGCTGGCCTGTTCGCCGCTGGCGCTGGCCGCACAGTCGGGATCGGGCGAGACGGTCAGAATTGGTATGCCGCCGTGGCCGGGGGTGACGATCAAGAGCCAGGTGGTCGGCGAGATACTCAAGCCGCTCGGCTACGACGTGAAGTTCGTCAAGGCCAGCGCGCCGATCGTCTATCTCAGTCTGTCGCAGGGGCGGGTGGACGTGAATCTGTCGGCCTGGTCGCCAGGGCAGGCTTCCAGCTTCATGCCCTATGTCAAGAAGGGCAAGATCGTGAAGCTCGGCGAAAACCTCACCGGTGCCACTTCGGGTTTCGCGGTGCCGAAATTCATGGTCAAGCAGGGGCTGACCAGCGATCGTCAGCTCGCTCAGTACGCCGATAAATTCAATTCCACCGTGCACTGCATCGAGCCCGGTAGCGGCGCCAATAATATCGTCGAAAAAGCCATCAAGAATAATACCTACGGTCTGGGCGACTGGCATATGGCCCATAGCAGCACCGCCGCCATGCTCGCCGAGGCCAAGCGGGCCATCGACCACCACAAGCCGATCGTGTTCTGTGGCTGGCAGCCGCACTGGATGACAGTCGCGCTGGACATGCAGATTCTCAAGGATCCGAAAAGCCTCTGGGGCCCGCATGGCGGCCACAGCCAGGTGCTGACGCTGGCCAGCTCCGAATTCGTCAAGCGCGATCCGAACCTGACGCGTTTCTTCCGGCAGTTCCAGGTCGACTCGGACACGCAGAGCCAGTGGGTCTATGAGTCGAGCTACAAGAATCAGGATCACCAGCAGGTCGCCGACCGCTGGATCGGCTCGCATCTGAACGAAGTTGCCGGCTGGCTGGACGGGGTGAAAACGGCCGACGGCAAACCCGCCGCGGCGGCGCTGCGGGCCCACTTCAAGCAATAGTAGTTACCAGCTCGCCAACCGCGGGGCGGCCCATGCCGCCTCGCGCGACCCGAAGGGCCGGCGGTTGCCTGAAACTATTCGAGCGCCCGCTGTAACCCGTTTTCACTCGCTGGGGGCGAGGTGTCGCGTGAGGGCGCTAGCGGCCGTGACCCGGCTTTGGTCTTTTAATTTGAACGGTAAAACTGACGCGCCCGGCTGGATTATTCGCCGGCTGTGCCGGCTCACCCTTCGGGCCGGTGCGGTTGAAACCGCCCCGTTCGGATGCGCGCTGCGCATCCGTCGAACCATGCTTATTCATCTGTCGCTGGTTCGAATATGAGTTGGATAGGCCATTGCCAGGGCCCGCCTTCGACGAGCCCTGGCAATGGCGCGCCCGGCTGGATTCGAACCAGCGACCAACGGCTTAGAAGGCCGTTGCTCTATCCCCTGAGCTACGGGCGCGAAACAGCGCGAAGGCGGCGCCCATTGTGCCAGTCGCCCGGCATCGGCACTAGAGGCTGTTGCCGTTGCATGCAGCCCGTGCAAGCTGCGTTGCCAGGCGAGCGACACAAGCGTTGTACAAACAGGACAACGCCGCTAGAATACGCAACTCGCGATGAGGATGCGCTGTCATCGCGATATCAGGCGATGGTGGGCGTAGCTCAGTTGGTAGAGCCCTGGATTGTGATTCCAGTCGTCGTGGGTTCGAGTCCCATCGTCCACCCCACTGTCTGATGCGATATGGGCCGTTAGCTCAATGGTAGAGCAGTTGACTCTTAATCAATTGGTTGTAAGTTCGAGTCTTACACGGCCCACCAATTCCTGAAAAACGCCGGCGAGTTTTCTTGCCGGCGTTTTTTTTTGGGGCTCGCTCCTGGCCGAGAGGGTTGTGTGCGCTTGAATGCGGCGCGACCGATCCCATCTCCTGATCGTTACGCTATTGAGGAGATGAGTGTTGGAAACACGCGAGATCAACAGCGAAGGGTTGTCGGCATCGCGGATCGGTCTGGGCACCTGGGCGATCGGCGGCTGGAAATGGGGCGGCACGGACGAGGCCGAGTCCATTCGTACGATTCAGAGCGCGCCCGACCGGGGCGTGACGCTCATCGATACCGCGCCGGTGTATGGCTTCGGTCGGTCCGAAGAGATCGTCGGCAAGGCCGTTGATAAAGGCAGGATTCGCGATCAGGTCGTGATTGCCACGAAATGCGCGCTGGAATGGGACGATGATGGCGGCGTGCAGCGCAATGCGACCAAGCAGCGCATCTTCAAGGAAGTGGACGATTCCCTGCGTCGCTTGCGAACGGACGTGATCGACCTGTTGCAGGTGCACTGGCCGGATCCGCGGGTCGACCCGCGTGAAACCGCGGAGGCGCTGGCAGAGGTCAAGGCGGCCGGCAAGATTCGCGCGATCGGCGTGTCGAATTTCTCGCCCGAGCAGATGGACGCGTTCTCGGAGGTCGCGCCGATCGATGTGGCGCAGAACCCGTACAACCTGTTCGAGCGCCAGATCGACCAGGACGTACTGCCCTGGGTGCGCGAGCACGATACGCGCTTGCTGGCTTACGGTGCGCTCTGCCGCGGTCTGTTATCGGGCCGGATGCACGCGGATCGCGAATTCCCGGGCGACGATCTGCGCAACAGCGATCCAAAATTCCAGCAGCCGCGCTTCGATCAGTACCTGGCCGCGGTGGCTGCGCTCGACAAGTTCGCGCAGGAGCACTACAACAAGCGGGTGCTGGATCTGGCGATCCGCTGGGTGCTCGATCAATACGACCATGCGTTCGCCCTGTGGGGCGCGCGTACGCCGGATCAAATGGATGCCGTGGTCAATGTGCCAGGATGGCATCTGGACCGGGACGCGCGCGAAGAGATCGGCCGAATCGTCGACACACACGTCACTGACCCGGTCGGCCCTGAATTCATGGCGCCGCCGGCGCGCCACTGAATAAAAAAACCGGACCGGGCAAGCCCGGTTTGGGCCGGGTTGCTATACTGGCCGGTCAACCGGGCGGTGCGTGTCGGCGCACTGCCCGTTCATACGCTCAAAACAGAATCGATTCGAGGTAGTTGATGGACGTCTCCGTAGAAAACCCCGGTGGCCTGAAACGGCGTCTGAAGGTCCAGATCCCGGCCGACCGCGTGAACACCGCGGTGGATGAGAAGGTCAAGCGGGTGGGCCAGCATGCGCGGATCCCGGGGTTTCGTCCGGGCAAGGCGCCTGTGAAGGTGCTGTATCAGCGCTACGGTGCCCAGGCACGCCAGGAAGCGGTCAGCGAGCTGATCCAGAGCACCTATCCGGAAGCGGTCGAGAAGTCCGAGCTCAACCCGGCGGGCCAGCCGGAGATCGAGCTGGATGCCTTCGAGGAAGATGGCCCGCTGTCGTTTACGGCCAATATCGAGGTCTATCCCGAGATCGAGCTCAAGGGCCTGGATTCGATCACGGTCGAAAAGCCGGTTACTGAAGTGACCGATGCCGAGGTCGACAAGACGCTCGAGCGCATTCGGGACCAGAACAAGAGCTGGGAAGAGGTCGAGCGCGAATCGGCCGATGGCGATCAGGTCGTGGTCGATTACGTCGGCCGCATCGATGGTGAAGCCTTCGAAGGCGGCACCGGCAACGATATCGAGATCACGCTGGGCGAGGAACAGTTCCTGCCCGACATGGAGCGTGCGATGGTCTGCCGCAAGCCGGGCGAGGAATTCCAGGTCGACGTGGCCTTCCCGGAGGACTACGGCGCCGAGGATCTGGCGGGCAAGACCGCGACCTTCGACGTGACCGTCAAGGCCGTCAAGGAAGCCAAACCCGCGGAAGTGGACGAAGCGTTCATCAAGCAGATGGGCATCGAGGAAGGCACCGTGGAGGCGCTGCGCGACAAGATTCGCGAGTCGCTGGAGCAGGAGGTCAAGCACGCCATCGATACCAGCGTGAAGACCCAGACCATGGATGCGCTGCACGAGGCGAACCCGATCGATGTGCCCGAGTCGATGGTGGCCCAGGAAATCGATCGCATGCGCAAGGAAGCGATGCAACGCATGCCCGAGGAGATGCAGGGCAACGAGGAGCAGGCCAAGCAACTGCTGCCCGACGACGCACTGCGTGAACAGGCGACCAAGCGCGTCGCGCTCGGCCTGCTGATTGCCGAAGTGATCTCGGAGAAGGAACTCGAGCTGGACCAGGACAAGGTCGCCGAGAAGATGGACGAGATCGCGGCCGGTTACGGTGACCAGGCCGAGGCGGTGAAGAACTACTATCAGCAGAACCCGCAACTGATGCAGGGTCTGCAGGCGATGGTCATGGAGCAGCAGGTGGTCGATGATCTGCTGGCCCATGCCACCATCACCGAAAAGGACACGGAGCTCGACGAGCTTCTCAATGCCAATCGGCAGCAGGGCTGATTCCCGGCCCTGTCTGCCAACGCAAGGAAAGCGAATCGTTATGGCAGAACATGACAGCATGCAGACCCAGAGCCTGGGTCTGATTCCGATGGTCATCGAACAGACGGCTCGTGGCGAGCGGTCTTTCGATATCTACTCGCGCCTGCTCAAGGAGCGGGTGATCTTCTGTGTCGGCCCAGTCGACGATCACATGGCCAATCTGATCGTCGCGCAGCTGTTGTTCCTTGAGTCGGACAACCCGGACAAGGACATCCAGCTGTACATCAACTCGCCGGGCGGGGCGGTGACCGCGGGTCTGTCGATCTACGACACGATGCAGTTCATCAAGCCCGACGTGGCCACGATGTGCCTCGGCCAGGCCGCGAGCATGGGCGCGGTGCTGATGGCTGCGGGTGCGGCGGGCAAGCGCTACTCGCTGCCGCATTCGCGGGTGATGATGCATCAGCCCTCCGGCGGTTTTCAGGGCCAGCAATCGGATATCGAGATCCATGCCCGCGAGATCATGCATGCCCGCGAGCGGCTGAACCAGATTCTGGCCGATCACACCGGCCAACCACTGGACAAGATCCAGCGCGATACCGAGCGCGATTTCTTCATGAGCGCCAGCGAAGCGGTGGAATACGGCGTCATCGACGACGTGCTCACCTCGCGTGCGGCCTTGGCCGAGAAGTCCGGCTAAGCCATCCCACGTTAGATGCCGAGCGCCGTTCGTCAACAGCGGCGCTCGGTAACGTGACAAATATTTGTCGGGTATGTCATATGTAAGGCAACTCGACAGGCTCACCTCAACGAGGTCACGACCCATGGCAGACAACGGCAACAACGAAAGCGGCGCCAAGGAGAACTCCGGCCGGACGCTGCATTGCTCGTTCTGCGGCAAGAGCGAACACGAGGTTCGCAAGCTGATTGCCGGCCCCTCCGTGTTCATCTGCGATGAATGCGTGGATCTGTGCAACGACATCATGCGCGAGGAACTGGCGAGCAAGCCGGCCAAGAAAGGCCTGCCGAGCCCCCAGGAAATCCGGCGCGTGCTCGATGACTATGTCATCGGCCAGGAATCGGCCAAGAAGATTCTTGCCGTGGCGGTGTACAACCACTACAAGCGGTTGAATGCCGAGGCGGCCGAGGACGAGGTCGAGCTGCAGAAATCGAATATTCTGATGATCGGCCCGACCGGCTGCGGCAAGACACTGCTGGCCGAGACGCTGGCGCGCATGCTGGATGTGCCATTCGCGATTGCCGACGCCACCACGCTGACCGAGGCGGGTTACGTGGGCGAGGATGTCGAGAACATCATCCAGAAGCTGCTGCAGAAGTGCGACTACGACGTGGACAAGGCCCAACGCGGCATTGTCTATATCGACGAGATCGACAAGATTTCGCGCAAGTCGGAGAACCCGTCGATCACGCGCGACGTCTCCGGCGAGGGCGTGCAGCAGGCGCTGCTGAAGCTGATCGAGGGCACCACCGCCTCGATTCCGCCGCAGGGCGGGCGCAAGCATCCGCAGCAGGAATTCCTGCAGGTCGACACCTCGGGCATTCTGTTCATCTGTGGCGGGGCCTTCGCCGGCCTGGACCAGACCATCCAGCAGCGCGAAGGGCGCTCGGGCATCGGCTTCTCGGCCGAGGTCAAGGGGCAGGCCGACAAGCGAAGCCTGGGTGCGATGCTGAAGACGGTCGAGCCCGAAGATCTGGTCAAGTACGGCCTGATTCCGGAGTTCGTCGGTCGTCTGCCGGTGGTCGCCACGCTCGAGGAGCTGGACGAGACGGCGCTCATCTCGATCCTGCGCGAGCCCAAGAATGCGCTCACCAAGCAGTACGCCAAGCTGTTCGAGATGGAGAACTGCGAGCTGGAGCTGCGTGAGGACGCGCTCAAGGCGATCGCGCATCGGGCGATGGAGCGCAAGACCGGCGCGCGCGGCCTGCGTACGATTCTCGAGTCGATACTGCTCGACGTGATGTACGAACTGCCGGCGATGGAAAATGTGTCGAAGGTTGTCGTCGACGACGCCGTGGTCAATGGCGATGCCCAGCCCTACATCGTCTACGAAAACGCCGAGGCCGAGCGTGCCGGTGCCTAGCAGCTAGACATTGAAACGTGCCGCCGGCCCGGGCGATTGAAAACGCGCGGGCCGGCCACACCATCAATGCAAATTCACAGTGGCCGGCCTCCCCTCGCCGGCCGCTTTATATCAGCGAGGGCCCGCATGGCTGACAACGCCTTGGTACCCGTTCTTCCCCTGCGCGACGTGGTCGTGTTCCCGCATATGGCGATTCCGCTGTTCGTGGGCCGGGAGAAGTCCATCACCGCGCTTGAAGCGGCCATGGCCGAGGACAAGAAGATTCTGCTCGTCGCCCAGAAGGCCGCGGATATCGATGATCCGGGCGCGGACGACATCTACGAGGTCGGTACGCTGGCCTCCATCCTGCAATTGCTCAAGCTGCCCGATGGCACGGTCAAGGTGCTGGTCGAAGGCGGCAATCGCGCGCGTCTGTCCGATCTGCACGCGGCCGGTGGCAGCCTGGTCGCGAGCCATACCGCTATCGATGATGAGGAGGAGGAATCGGCCGAGCTGGACGCGCTCATGCGTTCCGCGGTCGCGACCTTCGAGTCCTACACCAAGCTCAACAAGAAAGTGCCGGCCGAGCTGCTGCCGTCGCTGTCGAGCATGGACTCGGCCGGCCGGCTGGCCGATACCATCGCCGCGCATCTCAATCTCAAGCTCGACGAGCGCCAGGACGTGCTGGAGATCGCCGACCCGCGGCAGCGTCTCGAGCATGTGGTGGCCAAGACCGATGCCGAGATCGAGGTACTGCAGATCGAGAAGAAGATCCGCGGCCGCGTGAAGCAGCAGATGGAGAAGTCGCAGCGCGAGTACTATCTCAACGAGCAGATGAAGGCCATCCAGAAAGAGCTGGGCGAGATCGACGAAGCGCCCAACGATCTGGACGAACTGGAAGAGAAGATCGAAAAGGCCGGCTTCCCCAAGGAAGTCAAGAAGAAGGTCAACAACGAGTTCAACAAGCTCAAGAGCATGTCGCCCATGTCGGCTGAGGCGACGGTAGTGCGCAATTACCTCGACTGGATGGTCGACATCCCGTGGAAAAAGCGCAGCCGTACCAAGATCGACCTGACCAAGGCACAGGAGACGCTCGACGCCGACCACTACGGCCTGGAACGCATCAAGGAGCGCATCATCGAGAACCTGGCGGTGCAGAGCCGGGTGAAGAAGATCAAGGGCCCGATTCTGTGTCTGGTCGGCCCGCCCGGCGTCGGCAAGACTTCGCTCGGCCGCTCCATTGCCCGGGCCACGAATCGCGAGTTCGTGCGCATGAGCCTGGGTGGCGTGCGCGACGAGGCCGAGATCCGTGGTCATCGGCGAACCTATATTGGCTCGCTTCCGGGCAAGATTATTCAGAACATGGCCAAGGTCGGGGTGCGTAACCCGTTGTTCCTGCTTGACGAAGTGGACAAGATGGCCAACGACTTCCGCGGTGACCCGGCCTCGGCCCTGCTCGAAGTGCTCGACCCGGAGCAGAACAACACCTTCGGCGACCATTATCTCGAAGTCGACTACGACCTGTCGCAGGTGATGTTCGTGTGCACCGCCAACACCATGAACATCCCGGAGCCGCTGCTGGATCGGATGGAAGTCATCCGGCTTTCGGGCTACACCGAGGATGAGAAGCTCAATATCGGTGAGCGCTATCTGTTGCCCAAGGCGATGAAGGAGAACGGGCTGGAGGCGTCCGAGCTGGCTGTTTCGGATAATGCCATTACCGAGATCATCCGGCGCTACACGCGCGAGGCCGGGGTGCGTAATCTCGAGCGCGATATCTCCAAGATCTGTCGCAAGGTGGTCAAGGAGTTGATCAGCGAGAAATCGCGCGATCACGTACAGGTCTCCAGGCGCAATCTCGACAAGTACCTGGGCGTGCCGAAGTTCCGTTACGGGCGGGCCGAGGAGCACGACAGCGTCGGTCAGGTCACCGGGCTGGCCTGGACCGAGGTCGGCGGCGAACTGCTGACCATCGAGTCGGCGGCGGTGCCCGGCAAGGGCAAGGCCACGCATACCGGATCGCTCGGCGACGTGATGCAGGAGTCGATCCAGGCCGCGCTCACGGTGATCCGCTCGCGCGCGGGAACGCTCGGAATCGAGCGCGATTTCATGCAGAAGGCGGACCTTCACGTGCATGTCCCCGAGGGCGCCACGCCCAAGGATGGCCCCTCGGCGGGGATCGGGATGTGCACCGCGATGATCTCCGCGCTGGCCCGGATTCCGGTGCGTGCGGACGTCGCCATGACCGGCGAAATCACGCTGCGCGGCGACGTACTGCCGATCGGCGGGCTCAAGGAGAAGCTGCTTGCGGCGCATCGCGGTGGCATCAAGATCGTGGTCATTCCGCACGAAAACACGAAGGATCTCGCCGAGATCCCTGCCAACATCAAGAACCGTCTGGACATCCGGCCGGTTCGCACGATCGATGAAGTGCTGGAAATCGCGCTTACGCGTCAGCCGCAGCCACTGGCTGCCGACGAGGCGCCAGCGGAGGGCCAGCGCAAGTCGGATGGGGGCGAAGTGCGCCCGCATTGAACCAGGCCGTATGCTTGCGCCCCGATTCCCGCGCTAACCCTTTATTGACGCTGGAATCGGGGCCTTGGTATAAAGCCCGCTTGCGGTCGGGCAGCGCCGCGACCGTGGCCATGCCCGAAGCACTTGCAGTGAACGCGCGGCTGGGCCAGCGTGAACGGCGGGTTCGATGGATGGACCGGTCGAAACTCTCTCACTCCTTAAGGGGATGCTTAGTTATGAATAAAACTGAACTCGTCGATGCCGTCGCCGCGGACGCGGATCTTTCCAAGGCCGATGCTTCGCGCGCCGTCGACGCCATGATCGACTCGGTCACCGACGCTCTGAAAAAAGGCGACAAGGTCTCGCTGGTAGGCTTTGGTGTCTTCTCCGTGCGCGAGCGTGCCGCTCGCCAGGGCCGTAATCCCAAGACCGGTCAGTCGATCCAGATCCCGGCGGGTAAAACGCCTGGATTTAAGGCTGGTAAAGCTCTTAAGGATGCTGTAAACTAGCGCGTCTTCGCAGGGTGATGAGGATGTCCTCGACACCTTGGAAGGGTGCTTAGCTCAGTTGGTAGAGCGTCGCCCTTACAAGGCGAATGTCGGCGGTTCGAATCCGTCAGCACCCACCAGACAATAAGTCAATGGAGCGGTAGTTCAGCTGGTTAGAATGCCGGCCTGTCACGCCGGAGGTCGCGGGTTCGAGTCCCGTCCGCTCCGCCATAAGTCTGCCACTCGGCCATGCCGATCAGACCTCGAAAGGCGCTCTTACGGAGCGCCTTTTTTTTGCGCCCGGCACGGGCCGCTACTGGAAGGGTATGGCCTCGCGTGTGCTGGCCATGGCGAACGAAGTCGAGCGCAACGGCGCGCGGATGCGCAAATCCCTCGCAGTAGGCACAATGCCGGGATTGCCGGCGCGAGCCGGTCATCGTATCCGTCCGACGAGCCGAATTACCTATGCTGCAGAAGATTCGAGATGGGGCCAGTGGGCCCTTGGCATATATTGTCGTAGCCGTGATCGCGGTTGTGTTCGGGGTCTGGGGCATCGGCTCCTACTTCACACCGTCGGCTGATCCGGTAGTGGCCAGCGCCGACGGCGCCAAAATCACGCATTCGCAGTTGCGGCAGGCCGTCAACCAGCGCTATCAGCGATTGCGCCAGATGATGGGCAACCATTTCGATTCCAGCATGTTTCCGCGCGACCAGGTGCGCCAGAACGTGCTCGACAACATGATCGACCAGGCGGTCATGACGCATTACGCGAAAGCCAGGGGTTATCGCGTGACCGATGCCAATCTGCTGGCGGAGATCCGGAGCAATCCGCAGTTCCAGGAGAACGGGAAGTTCTCGGCCCAGCGCTACAAGGCGTTGCTCTCACAGGCCGGCGTACCGCCGGCCCAGTACGAAGCGAGGCTGCGTCAGAGCATGGTGGGCGATCAGGTGCGCGAGATCGTGGCTGCCAGCGCGTTTGCCGCGCCAGCGGAAGTCGATGTCGCTTACCGACGGGCGAACGAGCAGCGTAAAGTGCAAGTGCTCACGGTCGATTCTTCGGCCTATAGCGATCAGGTGACCGTCGACGACAAGGCGATCCAGTCGTATTACGACAAGCACCCGAAACAGTTCATGCGCCCGCCACGGGTCAAGTTGGCCTATGTTTCGCTGGATGCGGACAAGCTGTCGCCGCCGAAACCGGATCAGGCGACGCTGAAGCAGCTTTATCAGGCACACAAGAACGAGCTCGGCACGCCGGCCAAGCGCAGTGCGGACGAGATCCGTATCCCGATCGGCAAGGATGACGCCAAGGCCCGTCAGACGGTGCAGGCGGTGATCGCGGCGGCGAAAAAGGGACAGTCGCTGAAACAGATCGCCGCAGCGACCGATGGCGCCCGTTTCCAGCAGATCGATACGCAGACGAAGTCGGCCTTGCCGGACGCCGTGGGCGCGGCGCTGTTCGGTCTAAAGCAGGGCGCGTTGTCGGGCCCGGTCCGTGGTGATCAGGCGTGGTACGTGCTGCGTGCCACGTCGATCACGCCGGCCAAGACGCCGGATTTCAATAATCCGGCGATGCAGGCGCGTCTGAAGGCGATGGCGACCCGCAAGGCGCGGGCGAAGGCGTTCCGCAAGAAGTCGGATACGCTGGACGACCTCGCCTATCAGGCCCCCAACGGGCTGAAGACGATATCCGACAAGCTCGGTCTCACGGTTCGGCACACGGGCTGGATCACTCGCCACAATGGTGGGTCCGGGCTGGGTCAGTATGCCGCTGTGCGCAAGGCGGCGTTTTCGGATGCCGTGCTCAAGGATCACCTCAACAGCAAGGTGATCGACCTGGGCCAGCAGCGGCATGTCGTGCTGCGGGTGGCCGACCATCAGGGCGCGCAACGCAAGCCGTTGGCCGAGGTTCGCGACAAGATCCGCCAGCGTCTCGTGGCGCAGGAGAGCCAGCGGCGGGCGGAGAAGGCGGCTCAGCAGGCGATGGCGCAGGCACGGCAGGGCAAGTCGTTGGCGCAGATTGCGAAGGACACCCGGGGGGCCAAGCTGACGCAGCCTGGTTTCGTCGGGCGGCATGACAATAAGCTCGATCCGTCGGTACTCACTGCCGCTTTCGATATTTCGTTCGGCAACAAATCCGGCAGCGCGCAGTACCGGGTCGTGTCCACCGAAAGCGGCCAGGCGGCGCTGGTCGCCGTCCTGGCGAGCCGCGTGGAAAGCGGCGGTTCCAAGCCGGGCGGCGGTGGTCCCCAGCGCAAGCAGATTGCGCAGCAGCAGAGCGGCTATAACGCCAGTCTCGAATACAGCGCGCTCGATCATTATCTGCGCAAGCGTGCGGACGTCGAGATTCACAAGAGCGCGATGAACTGACGCGCGCCAGCGCGGCCGCGCTGGTGTCGCGGTCGGCGCGTCGCGGGATCAGCAGCAAACGCCTTCCGGTCCCGTAACGAAAAAAGGCCGCATCCTCGTGATGCGGCCTTTTCGAGTCGGGCGATGTCGTCGCGCCAGGCTATTGCTCGTCGAGCCGGCTCATGCCCATGACGCGGTAGCCGGCGTCCACGTAAATGACCTCGCCGGTAATGCCCGAGGCGAGATCGGAGCCGAGGAAGGCCGCGGCGTTACCGATTTCTTCCTGGGTGACGTTGCGCTTGAGTGCGGCGCTGTCGCGCGCGTAATTCAGCATCGTGCGGAAGCCACTGATGCCCGAGGCCGCCAGGGTCTTGATCGGCCCGGCGGAAATGGCGTTGACCCGTATGCCCCGCGGGCCCAGATCGGCGGCGATGAAGCGCATGTTGGACTCCAGGCTGGCCTTGGCCGGGCCCATCACGTTGTAGCCCGGCATGACGCGGTCGCTGCCGAGATACGTCAGGGTGATCAGCGAGGCCTTGTCCGACAGCATCGGGCGGGCCGCCTTGGCCAGTGCCGCGAAGCTGTAGGCGCTGATGTCGTGCGCGATACGCGAGGCATCCCGCGAAATGCTGTCCAGATAGCCGCCGGACAGCGCTTCGCGCGGCGCGAAGCCGATGGCATGGACGAGGATGTCCAGGCGGTCCCAATGGTTGCCGAGCGCGGTGAACAGCGCCTCGATCTGCGCATCCTCGGCGACATCGAGGGGCAGCACGGCCACGGCGCCCAGCGCCTCGCCCATCTTTTCCACACGCGGCTTGAGTTTGTCGCCCTGATAGGTCAGCACCAGCTCCGCGCCCTGTTCGCGCATCGCGCTGGCGATGCCGTAGGCGATCGATCGTTCGCTGGCCAAGCCCGTGATCAAGGCTTTTTTGCCGTCAAGAAACCCCATGCCTTCTCCTGGATTCGTGTTGTATGGCTATCGTACCGGGCCGGGATATCAGCCGGATACCTCGGGCTGCAGACGCAGCCGTTCGCCGGGCTGAATGGTCGCGCCCGAATTCATGTCGTTGAGGCTGCGCAGCGTGTTGACCTGCATCGAGAAGCGATTCGCGATCGACCACAGCGAGTCGCCCGGTTCCACCTCGTAGTAACTCGGCAGCGGGGCGGGGCCATCCACCGCGATGGTGGAGCCCGGTTGGAGCGGCGTGCCCTTGTCCATGCGGTTCCAGCGGCGCAGCTGCTTGACCGTTACATTGTTGGCCTGGGCGATCGACCACAGCGAGTCACCCGAGTGGACCACGACCGTGCTCGGTGCCGGCGGCTTGGCCGAGCCGGGGATGCGGATCTTCTGCCCCGGTCGCAGGGTCGCCACGGAGGCGCCGTTGGCGCGCTTGAGGCTCGCCACGCTGACGCTGTAGCGGCGGGCGATGTGCCAGAGCGTATCACCGGACTGCACCACGTAGGTCTGGGTCGGTTCGGCCGGCGGCGCCGACTCATGCGAGCCGGGGTGCGGCACGGTCAGCGACTGGCCGATACGGATGCGATTGCTGTGCAGATTGTTGGCCTGGCGCAGTGCGGCCACGCTGACGCCGTAGGTCTGCGCCAGCCGGCTCAGCGAGTCCCCGCGCCGGACCACGTGGGTACGATGATCGATCAGGTGGCTCGGGTTGATGCGGGCGAGCTTGCTACGAAACGCCGAGGCCTTGGCCGCCGGCACGAGCAGTTTATCGTGGCCGCCCGGTTCGCTGGCCCAGCGCCGCATGCCGGGATTGAGCCGGCGCAGTTTTTTCTCGGAAATACCGAGCATGTGCGCGGCGACTTTCATCGAGGTCTGGCCGGGCAGCTTCACCACGCGGGTGCGCGGCGCGTTGGCCAGGGTGGGCCAGTTCACGCCAAAGCGCGCTGGCGTCATCATGATCCGGCGCAGGGCGAGCAGTTGCGGCACGTACTGGGTGGTTTCATCCGGCAGATCCAGATCCCAGTAGTCGGTGGGCTTGTTGTGCGCCCGCGCCTCGGCAATGGCGTCGTCCACGCGGCCCGGCCCGGCATTGTATGCCGCCAGCGCCAGCAGCCAGTCGCCGTCGTAACGCTGATGCAGCGATTGCAGGTAATTCAACGCGGCCTCGGTCGAGGCAATCGGGTCGTCGCGGCCGTCGTACCACCAGTCGCGCGGCAGGCTCATGTGATCAGCGGTTCCCGGCATGAACTGCCACAGGCCGCTGGCGCCGACATAGGACTTGGCCGACGGGTTGTAGCCGCTCTCCACGATCGGCAGCAGGGCGATCTCGGTCGGCATGCCGCGTTTTTCGACCTGGTGCACCACATGCCACAGAAACGGCTTCGCGCGCCGCAGCGCGTGGCTCAGGTGGCTGGTGTGGGTCGCATAATACTGTGTCCACACGCGCACCGACCGACGCTGGTCGTTGGGGTCGAGCTTGAAGCCGGTGCGGATCTTCGACCACAGGTCCTGGGTGGGCGCCGGCCATTTGTGTGGCACGTAATTCTTGCGTGCGACCGGGGCTTCATAGGTCGTGGTCTTGTCGTTGTCATGACCTTGATCGGCGGTTTTTTTCAACGTCCCGGCGGCCGCGGCAGGCACCGTGGAAGGCTGGTCGCCCGCCTGGGCCGGGTTCGTGCCGGCATCGCCATGCGGCGTCGTCGCGCAGCCACTGACGATGCCGGCCATGAACAGGCAGCCCAGTATCGGTCGAACCATGTTGGGTCGCAAGCGCGGCCCGAGCCGCGCACAAGAGTTATCAGATCGCATCTTTCCAGTCGCGCAAAGCCCCAAAAATGTCCCCCGCTGCCTCAAGCCGCCGCCCGGCATGCTGGCTTGCCGCCGCCCGGACACCTTCGTCATCCCAGCGCAGGAAGGGGTTGATTCGCTTTTCCTCGGCCAGCGACCCCGGCAGGCTGGGCCGGCCCTCGGCCCTGAGCGCGTCGACCGCCGCGATCGCGGCCGCGATCGCCGGGTTGTCCGGCTCGACCGTCTGCGCAAAGGCCAGGTTCTTCTGCGTGTATTCGTGGCCCCCGTAGACGCGCGTATTGTCCGGCAGCGCCTTCAGGCGAGCCAGCGAGCGCTGCATCTGCTCGTGTGTGCCCTCGAACACACGACCGCAGCCGGCGCGAAACAGGGCGTCGCCCGCCAGTAATATATCCTGGCTCACGTACGCGATGTGACCGAGCGTATGGCCAGGCACGTCAATGACCTCGAATGTCGCGCCGAGAAAATCCAGCGTGAAACGATCGCCGCCGCTGACCCGGTGGTCGATGTGCCCGATCTTGTCGGCTTCCCCGGCCGGCCCGTAGACCGGCGCCGGATGCGCGGCCAGCAGCCGCGCCAGGCCGCCGACGTGATCGCCGTGGTGATGCGTGATCAGATACGCGCCCACTTCGAGCCCATATGTCGCGAGATGATCGGCCACCGGTTGGGCCGCGCCGGGATCGACCACGGCCACGGTCCGGCTATCGCCGGCCGCGATGATCCAGATATAATTGTCCGACAGCGCGGGTACAGCGTTGACTTCAAGCATCGCCGAATGTTGCCAACGGCCTGAGGCAAAATCAATTGTTTCGATTCGTCGCCGATGATGCGCGGGCCGCGCGGGCCTGGTTCGAATCGCCCGTCGCCGAGCCGTGGCGCGAGCAGGAGACGGCGTTACTGGCCGACGTGCTGCCCGGCCTCACGGGTTATCGTTGCATCCAGATCGGCGCCCCCACCATCGCGCCGGAAGCCTGCGAGCGCGTGGGAACGCTGCGCCTGTGGCGGGCGGATGTCGCCCCCGGTCCGGATGTCGATATACGCATCGATGGCCAGAATCTACCCTGGGCCAGCGGCAGTGTCGATGCCCTGATTCTGGTTCACGGGCTCGAGTTGTGCGCGGAGCCGCCGGCGCTGATTCGGGAGTGCGTGCGCGTTCTGAGTCCGCGCGGCCAGCTGGTCTGCCTGGTGTTCAACCCGCTTTCGCCCTGGGCCCAGACCCAGGGGCTTCGCCGCGCTCACACCCGTTTCCTGCCGCGCTCGATTCCGCCGCGTGCCGCGCGCCTGGCGGATTGGCTGCGTCTGCTGGACTTCGAGCCCACGGACTGCTGGCGCTACGGGCCGGCGTTTCCCTGGCTCGGCCGCCGGTGGCAGGCGGGCGCGGATTCGCGCTGGCTGGCGCCGCTGGCCTGGGCGGCGCCGGCTTATGCGATCGTGGCGCGTCGGCGTGCCATGCGACGCATCCCGCCGTCCGGCCGGCGCCTGTTGGCGCGCCAGCGTGAACGCGACTTGGCGCCCGGCCCGGCTGCTGGGCTACCATCGCGTTCATGACCAAGACTGTGACCATCTATACGGACGGAGCCTGTCGCGGCAATCCGGGGCCCGGTGGCTGGGGCGCGTTGTTGTCCTACGGCGAGCGCAACCGCGAGCTGTGCGGCGGCGAACCGAGAACGACCAACAATCGCATGGAGCTCATGGCCGCGATCGAGGCCCTCAACGCCTTGTCGCGCCCGTGTCGCGTCGAGCTGTATACCGATTCCAACTATGTGCGCCAGGGCATTACCCAATGGATGCGCAACTGGAAAAACAACGGCTGGAAGACAGCGGCCCGGAAGCCGGTCAAGAACGCCGAACTCTGGCGTGCGCTCGACGAAGCCTGCCAGCGTCACGAGATCGAATGGCACTGGGTCAAGGGCCACGCGGGCGATCCCGGCAACGAGGCAGCGGATGCGCTGGCCAATCGCGGTATCGATGAAATGGCCGTATCCGGCTGATCCGGCATCGGGTCGTGTTCATCCCGTTCGCGAGCGATCGCGGATGAGCGCCGGCTGGCGCCGGTCCCGCCGAAGCCGATCATGCCCGAGGGCTATGTTGATCCGCGCTCTCGGGTGGATCGGCGGTCCGGTCCATGGCCTCGCGCCCCTAGTGCCAACAACAGCAGCGGGAGAAAACGATGCGACAGATTGTGCTCGATACGGAAACGACCGGGATGGATCCGCAGGCCGGGCATCGCATCATCGAGATCGGTTGCGTGGAAATGGTCAGCCGGCGGCTGACCGGTAACGACCTGCACATCTATCTACACCCGGATCGCGAGATCGACCAGGGCGCGATCGACGTGCACGGTATCACGCTGGAATTTCTGGCCGACAAGCCCCGTTTCGCCGAGATCGGCGACCGCCTGGCCGCGTATCTGGCCGATGCGGAACTGATCATCCACAATGCGCCGTTCGATCTCGCCTTCCTGAACAAGGAACTGTCGGATTTCGATCCGCAGCACCGGAAGCTGGAAGAGGTCAGCCCGATCATCGACACGCTGGTCGAGGCGCGCCAGATGTTCCCCGGCCAGCGCAACAGTCTGGATGCGCTGTGCAAGCGATTCGAGATCGATAACTCGAACCGCGAGCTGCACGGCGCGCTGCTGGACGCCCAATTGCTGGCGGATGTGTATCTGCGCATGACCGGCGGCCAGATCGATATCGCGCTTGCCGCCGAGGACGACAGCGAAGGCCAGCAGATCGCCAGCGCCGGCCTGGCGACGTATCTCGATGCGGGCCGCCGCCCGCGCGTGCAGCGTGCCAGCGACGACGAGCACGCCGCCCACGAGAAATATCTCGACATGCTGGCCAGGGCCAGCGGCGATCAGTGCCTGTGGCGCACGTTCGACAGCTGACCCGGCACGCCGTCGGCCCGTCGCACGGCTGCACGCGCGGGCGCAGGCCCTACGCGTAGTACAGCAGCAGATAGAGCGCCAGCAGGGCGGTCACCCAGAGCAGCATGACGCCGGTTGTCCAGGTGCGGGCCATCACGCCGCGGGCGCCGAACGCCTGTTGCAGGCGTTGGCGCGCGCCGCCGATCCCGGCGGTGCCGATTCGGCCGGCCTGATCGCGCAGCCGCATCAGCGCGAACCGGGTCGCCGATACGGTGACCGGCAGCGCGCGCCGGTAGAGCCAGTCGGTGTCGATGTTCAGCCCGCGGACCTCGGGCGGGTACAGGCCACCCCGGAACAGCACGACGAAGGCCAGTGCCGCGAACAGCAGCAACTGCAACTGGTTGACCACGTGTGCCGTCGTGTACGGCGAATAGTCCACGTCGAACGGCAGGATCGCGTACAACGGGGCCGGGTAGACGCCGATGCCGATGCACAGGGCCGCCGTGATCGCCATCGCTGCCAGCATGTTGAACGGCGCTTCCTTGACGCGATAACCGGCGTCGTGGGCAAAGAACGAGAAGAACGGTACCTTGATGCCCGAATGGTCGAGCACGCCGGCCGAGGCGACCAGCAGGGCGCTCCAGGCGATCCAGTGGTGCTGCGCGGCGGCCGCGCTCAGGATCATGGATTTGGTGACGAAGCCGGAGAACAACGGAAACGCCGAGATCGACATCGAGCCGACGATGCAGAACCCCGCGGTCCAGGGCATGGATTTGTACAGGCCGCCGAGTTCGCTGGCCTTGACCGTGCCCACACGGTAGAGCACCGCGCCCATGCTCATGAACAGCAGGCCCTTGTAGAGGATATGCGCGAAGGCGTGCGCGGCCGCCCCGTCGAGCGCCAGGGGCGTGCCGATGCCGATGCCCACGACCATGAAACCGAGCTGGTTGTTGAGGCTGTAGGCCAGCACCCGGCGCAGGTCGTTTTCGATCACGGCGAAGAAGATCGGGAAGATCGTCATTACGGCGCCGATCGTGATCAGCATCTCGGTGCCGGCATAGCCGCGTGCCAGCGCGTAGATCGCCAGCTTGGTGGTATAGATCGACAACACGACCGTGCCGGTCGGCGTGGACTCGGGATAGGCATCCTGCACCCAGTTGTGCAGCAGCGGAAAGGCCGCCTTGATACCGAAGGCGAGAAAGATCAGCCAGCCGCCGGCCACGTCGAGCCCGAGATGATCGAAGGCGGTCGATCCGGTCTGGCGATAGTGGATGATCGTGCCGACCATCAACAGCAGGCCGGACACCACCTGGATGACCAGGTAGCGCAGGCCGACGATATGGGCGCGCACGCTGCGTCGTGCCCAGATCAGAAAGACAGACGAGATCGCCGTGGCTTCCCAGAAAATGAACAGCGTGACCAGGTCGCCCGCCAGTACCGCGCCCACGGCGGCGCCGGCATACACCAGCGAGGCGACATGCTGCACCCGATCGTCGACGTGCAGGGCATAGAGCCCGGTCAGAAACGAGCCGATGATGAAGATCGTCGCCCAGAGGCGCGACAGGCCGTCGACACGCAGCAGGGTCAGATCGAAGCCGAACAGCGAAATCTGACCGTGTGCCCCCGCCGGCAACGCCCACAGCAGCACCAGGGCGAGCGCCGGCACCGCGAGCAGCCATATGCTCTGGAACAGGCGCGGTGTGGCCGCCAGCACCAGCCCGGCGGCCATCAGCAGAAGGGCCGGGCTGGCGATGGCGTGGCCCAGCCATTCAGTCATGGTCGTGCTCCCGGCCGATGCTGTCCTCGAGATCGGCTTCGTCCGGATCGGCTTCGCCGTAGTAGTTCTCGCCCCGGCGCAGCAGCGGGCGCAGGGCCCGGGCCGAGAGCACAATGAAGCAATAGGCGGCGAAGCCGACCAGCGGATAGAAGCCGAACCAGCCGTCGAAGCCGAAATGCGGATGCTTGGCGTAGAACCATTCCGCGATCAGCAACGTCAGGCAGGACAGGGCCAGCACGCCGATGATCGCGTTGATTACCGCCGCTCGCTCGAACAGACCGGGCCGGGGATTTCGTTTGTTCATGCGCCGGCTCCGAGTGCCGTGTCGACGAAATCGATGATCGGGTGGGCGGCAAAGAACAACACGATGCAGCCGGCCGCCGTCAGGCAAAGCGGAATGACGCAGGCGGCCGGCGCTTCGGTGATGGTCTCGGGGATGTTGTCGCCGCGCAGGAAGAAGGCGCGCGCCGGGATATCGAGCAGGTAGATGATGTTGAGCAGTGAGGACAGGGCCAGCACGCCCAGAAACGCATATTCCTCGATGCCGGCGGAACCGCTCATCAGAAACCACTTGCTCCAGGCGCCCCCCATCGGCGGCAGGCCGATCAACGACAGCGCCGCGATGGTGAACGCGGTGAAGGTCAGCGGCATGGCGCGCCCCAGCCCGTTCAACTGGCTGACGTATTTGCGATGCGCGGCGGTGTAGATCGCGCCGGCGCAGAAGAACAGAGTGATCTTGCCGAAGGCATGGGTGATGATATGCAACGAGCCGCTGACCGCGCCGAGCTTGGTCGCCAGCGCGCTGCCCAGCACGATGTACGACAGCTGGCCGATGGTGGAGTAGGCCAGCCGCTTCTTGAGATTGTCGCAGTAGATCGCGATCACCGAGGCCAGGATGATGGTGATCGACGCCAGCCACAGGAACGGCTCGGTCGCGCTGGTCTTGAGCGCATAGTCCAGGCCAAAGATATAGACCGTGATCTTGAGCACGGTGAACACGCCCGCCTTGACCACGGCCACCGCGTGCAACAGGGCCGAAACCGGTGTCGGCGCCACCATCGCCGAGGGCAGCCAGCGATGCACCGGCATGACCGCGGCCTTGCCGATACCGAATACGAACAGCGCATACAGTGCCATCGCGCCCTTCGGACCGAGGCCGGTGTCGGCGAGAATGCCGCCGTGCGTGAAATCCAGCGTGCCGGCGAGCAGGTAGGTGATCACGATCGCCGGCAGGAACAGGCCGATCGACGTGGTCAGCAGAATGCCGAGATAGATCCGCCCGCCGACACGCGACTCGGCATCCCCGTGGTGGGTGACCAGCGGATAGGTGACCAGCGTCATCATCTCGTAGAACACGAATAACGTGAGCAGGTTGCCCGCGAAGGCGATGCCGATCGCCGCCGAGATCGCCAGCGCGAAACAGACGAAGAAACGCGTCTGGTGCGCCTCGCGATTGCCGCGCATGTAGCCGGCCGCGTAGAACGTGGTCAACGGCCAGAGCGTGGCCGCGACCAGCGCGAAGACCAGGCCGAGCGGCTCCAGCGTGAAGGTGAAATCCAGCCCCGGCAGAATCGAGAACAGGGTGACGCTCGGCCGCTGGCCGGCGCCGATCGGCCCGATCAGGCAGATGGCGCCGATCAGCAGCGCCACCCCGGTGGCGATACTCACCCCTTCGCGCAGATTCGGCCAGCGCCCGGCGGCGGCCACCGCCAGCGCCATGAACGCCGGCCAGGCGACGAGTGCAGCCAGCCAGAGCCCGCTCATGCGCCACCGCCCAGCAGTGCGGCGGCGGCGCGCCGTGTGGCGTCGAGTTCCGGCGTCGCGTGCAGCCCGATCGCGATATTGAGCGCGATCAGGCTCCAGGTCGCGATCTGCATGGCGATCGGCGCCTCGCCGCGCTCGAGTGGCGGTGCGTGCGCATCGCGGGGCCGGAAATACAGCGCCTCGACCACCTTGCCGATATAGATCACGGCCAGCAGCGACGCCGCCAGTACCAGAGCGGCGAGCCCGTAGTGGCCCGCGGCGATCAGCGCGGAGAGCAGGGCCCACTTGCTGATGAAACCGGCGGTGGCCGGCACCCCGATCAGGCTCAGCCCGCCGACCACGAAAGCGGCCGAGGTCAGCGGCATCGCCGGGCCCAGGCCGGCCAGATCATTGATCGACGTCGTGCGTGTACGCCAGGCCATCGCCCCCACCGCCATGAACAGCGCACCCTTGATCAGCCCGTGGTTGACGATATGCACCAGCGATGCCGACAACCCGGCGGCACTGGCCAGCGCGAACCCGGTCACGATGTAGCCCATCTGCGCGATGCTCGACCAGGCCAGCAACCGCTTGACGTCGGTCTGGAATATGGCGGCCACCGACGCCGCGATCATCGCGATCGCGGACAGCCCGAGCAGCACCTGGTTCAACGGCAGCTGGCCGAAGGCGTAGCCCGCGCCGAACACGGTGAACACGAACCGCATCAGGGCATATACCGCCACCTTGGTACTGGTGGCGGCAATGAACGCCGTCACCGGAGACGGGGCATAGGTATAGGCGTTGGGCAGCCAGATATGGGCCGGAAACAGCGCGGCCTTCAGGCTCAGACCGACCACGATGAATGCCAGCGCCGCCTGGGCGGTGCGCGTGTCGTAAACGGCCGGCAGGCGCTGGGCGAGATCGGCCA
Organism: Salinisphaera sp. SWV1; assembly: GCF_052044155.1. NCBI lineage: Bacteria > Pseudomonadati > Pseudomonadota > Gammaproteobacteria > Salinisphaerales > Salinisphaeraceae > Salinisphaera > Salinisphaera sp. SWV1. The sequence goes on along the minus strand of NZ_JBQDYE010000009.1, from coordinate 37,762 downwards.
TGTTCAGGGTGCCGGTCATCATGTAGGCGAGTCCAATGCCGATCAGCAGGAACGTGCCGCCCACCGTGCCCATGATCAGATACTGGAACGCCGACAGCAACGCGCGCCGCCGGGCGCCCATGGCGATCAGCGCATAGGACGACAACGAGGAAATCTCGAGAAACACGAACAGGTTGAAGGCATCGCCCGTGACCGTGATGCCGATCAGCCCGGCCAGACAGGCGAGCAGCAACGCATAGACGAGATACAGGCGCTCGCGCTCGATCTCGCGGGCGAGGCTGGAACGGGCATAGACCGCGCTGGCCGCGGCCATGCCCGCCACCAGCAGCAGTACCACCGCATTGAAGGCATCGACCACCAGTTCGATCCCGAAGGGCGGCGCCCAGCCGCCGATGGCGTAATCGATCGGCCCGTCGGCGCGCACCCGTACGAACAGGGCGCAGGCCATGGCGAAGACCAGCCAGGTCGCCACCAGATAGAGCATCCAGGCGGCGCCGGCGCGGTGCGCGAGCACGACCACGGGCACCGCGAGCAGCGGCACGACCACGACCAGGATCGGCAGCTGGGATAGAAGAGGGTCGATCATTGCGGCCGGCGTTCCTCGGGTTCGGCGCCGTCGTCGCGACCGGTCGGGGCATGGGGTTCGGCGGCCCGGGCGGCGCGGGATCGCGCCGCTTCCTCGGCCTGCTCGATGTCCTGGGTGGCAAAATCGGCGGCCAGGACATCGTCTTCCTCGATCGATCCGTAGGCCTCGTGGATGCGTACGATCAGCGCCAGCCCGAGCGCGGTGGTGGATACGCCCACCACGATCGCAGTGAGGATCAGCACCTGCGGCAGCGGGTGGGCATAGACCGCATGGTCGCCCCGGGGAGCGTCGAGGAGAATGGGGGCGGTGGCGCCGTGAATCTTGCCCATGCTGATGTACAGGATGAACACCGAGGTCTGAAACACATTGAGCCCGATCAGCTTTTTGACCAGGTTGTCGTGTGCGATGACGGTATAGAAGCCGATCATCATCAAGGCGATGACGACCCAGTAGTTGAACAACCCGGGCACGGTGTCGGTGAAAAACGCGGTCATTCGTCGGACTCCCGTACCCGGCCACGCCCGGCGAATACGTAGAAGATCGCGATCATGATGCTGGCGACGGTCAGCCCGACGCCGAATTCCACGATCAGCAACCCGTAGTGCTGGCCGTGCACGGGATCGTGGGCGAGTTGATCGTAGTCCAGGAAGTTGCCGCCGGCCAGCATGGTGGCTATCCCCGTGCCGCCGTAGATCAATACGCCCAGAGACGCGCCGATGCGCAGTGCGGCCGGCGGGATGGCAGCGCGCGCGGCCTCCACGCCGAAGATCAGGCCGTAGAGGATGATGGCGCTGGCGAAGATCACCCCCGCCTGGAACCCGCCGCCCGGGCTGTAGTCGCCGTGGAACTGCACGTAGAGCGCAAAGATCAGGATCGGCGGGATGATGAGCTGCGCGACCACCCGCAGCACGGTGTGCTCGCGCATGACTACGCCTTGTCCGAACGGGGGGCGCGCCGGCTGCGGCCGAGCAGGAGCAGCACCCCGAGGCCGGCGGTGAATACCACGGCGGTTTCGCCGAGGGTGTCGTAGCCGCGGTAGCTGCCGAGCACCGCCGTGACCGTGTTCGGCACGTCGATCTCGTGCTGTTCGGCCACCAGGTACTTATGCCGCAGCGGATGCGTCTGTACCGGCGTGTCGGCGGCGCCGAAGTGGGGCATGTCGAGGCTGGCATAGACCAGCGTGGCGCCGGTGGTGAGGGTCACCACCAGGCCAATGATCTGGCGCGAGGCCTTGACCGGCTTCTCGCGCGCCCGGGTCAGGCCGAAGGTGGCCAGAAACAGCACCGTGGTCACACCCGCGCCCACGGCCGCCTCGGTGAGGGCGACGTCGGGCGCGTCGAGCAGCGTGAACAGGCTGGCCGACAACAGGCTGTAGAGCCCGGTCAGCATGGCCACCGGGAACAGATGCCGCATGGCCGCCAGCGCCAGGGCCACCGTCACCAGAAACACCAGCAGCCCGTAATTGAGCAGGATCTCGGTGGTCATCCGGCATCTTCCCTGTCGCAGTCCGCCCGGACGCCGTCGTGGCGCGCGGCGCGGGCCAGGGCATGGGTCGCCGTCGGGCTGGTGATCAACAGGAAAAAGACAATCAGCACCAGCTTGGCGGTGGTCAGCCCGAGGCCGGCCTGTACCATCAAGCCGGTCAATACCAGCAGCATGCCGCCGGTATCCGCCACCGAGGCGGCATGGATCCGGGTGAACAGATCGGGCATGCGCAGCATGCCGAAACCGCTGATCACGCAGGCCAGCGAACCGGCCACAATCAATACCCAGCTCGCGATATCGGCGATTCCGTTCAGCATGTCAGCCCTTGCGCCGTTGGGGCGAACCGTTTACACATCGGATTGATCCGTCTTGTCGCCGGCCCAGCCGAGATCGCCGTACTGCATGAACTTGAGTACGGCCACGGTGCCGATGAAATTGATCAGGGCGTAGGTCAGTGCCAGATCGAGAAACTCCGGGCGCCCGGTGAAAAAGCCCAGTATCGCGATCAGCAGCACGGTCTTGGTACCGAACAGATTGATGGCCAGGATGCGGTCATAGACGGTCGGCCCGGCCAGTACACGTATCAATACCAGGACCATGGTCACGGCCACGCCTGCAAGTCCCGCGATGAACATCAGTGTCGGGTGACGTCGGTTCGCGCCCGGCAGGCGCTGCAATCGTAAAGGGTATCGGCGCGGTCGGACACTAGTCTGGCCCGCCTTCCAGCCGGGCGACCCGACCGGCCATGGTGCCGGCCTCGATCTCCGCGGCGCCCTCCCGGGTCAGGGCATGCACGATCGCCTCGCCGTTTTCCAGGCCCACGGTAACCGTGCCCGGCGTCAGGGTGATGGAATTGGCGAGGATCGCCTGACCGAGTGGGGCCAGGGGGTGCGTGTCGATGACCACCGTCGCCGGCGAGATCGCACGGCGGCCGATCAGTAGACGCCGGGCGACATCGAGGTTCGAACGCAGGATCTGGACCCCGAGCCAGGCCGCGTAGCCGGGCAGCCGCGGCAACAGGTCGAGTGGCACCGATTCGGCGTCGATCAGCCGCAATCGCCGGCAGAGGGCGACGGTGAAGACACAGGACGCCGCGCCGAGCGCCAGCGTGAGCGGCGCATAGTGCCCCGAAAGCAGGAGCCAGAGAATGACCAGGCCGGCAGCCAGGCCGAGCAGATGACGCACGGCTATCCCTCGATACGATAACGATAAAAGACGTTACAAAAGCCCATGCGGGGGGTCAATTCGTGTCCCGTGCAGCCTTTGCGGCCAGGGCCTTGCGGCGGCGATAGGCGATAAACGCGATAATCGCGCTAACCACCACCAGCCCGGCCGAAATCATCAGCTGGGTACTGTCGATCAACTGCTCGGGCGAGAAACTTTTGCGCTTGAGCAGCTTGGGCAGGTTCACGGTGGCACCGAACGATACGAAGGTAACCATCGGCGGCAGCATGCCGAGCACGCTGCCGGCGGTGTACGACAGCCACGGCACCCGCAGCAGCCCGCATGCATAGTTGACCAGATCGAAGGGCAGAAACGACGCGCGCAGCACGAGCACGGTGGGAAACGCCTGTTCGACGAGCAGGCGCCGGAAAGCGGCGATGCGTGGGTTGCGGTCCGAGTGCTCGTCCCCGTCCACATCCCGGCGGAAGAACCGGGCCAGCAGATAGGCGGTCTGCGCGGACGCGTTTTCGCCGAGCAGGCCGAAGATCAGCCCCGGAATGAAGCCGAACAGACTGCCCCCGGCGATGGTCAGCCACATGGCGGGAAAGAAGGTCAGGGGCCGCAGCGCATAGATGAGGATGTAGACTACCGGCGCGACCGGGTTGTTCACCACGTAATCGTAGATCAACCGCATGATCTCGCGTACGGTCAGGCCCTGTTGCCAGACCCAGACGATGAGACCGGCCAGTACGACCACCCAGACCAGACCCATGATCAGGCGAAGATGGCGGCGGCGGGTACGGGATGCACTCATGACTTGTCGGCACTGGCGGTAATCAGGCGAAAATACGGCGGCTGGCGTTCTCGACTGCGCGCCGCGCAGTCACGAACCGTCAGGCCTGCCTGCTCGAGCCAGGCCCGGATCTGGGCCGGGGTGAAGCCGAGATTGACGTGATCGTAGGCGGCCACCGTGGCCTCGTGTTCGTGTTGCGCGATGGTGGCGACCACCAGCCGCCCGCCGGGGCGCAGCACGCGGGCCCCTTCCCCGAGCGCTGTCGCGGGACGCGCACTATAGCTCAAGGCGTGCAGCATAAACACCTGATCGAATACGCCGTCCGCCCAGGGCAGGGCATGCATGTCGCCGATCTCGAAACCCACATTGGGCTGCTCGGCCAGCCGGTGGCGCGCGGCGTCGATCACGGCCGCACTCAGGTCGAGACAGGTGAAGTGTCGCGCGCGGGGGCTGAGCAGTTCGGCCAGCACGCCGTCCCCGGAGCCCACATCCAGGACGTCGCCCAGGTCAAGCAGCTCGATCATCGAGCGGCTGACCGCTTCCCAGGTCCGGCCGGGTGAATACTGGCGTTCCATGCGGCCGGCCACCGATTCGGCCCAGCTGCCGCGGTTGGTGCGGCGACGCACGATCTCGGTGGCGCGCTCGCGGTCCTGGGCCAGCTGGGCGTCGTCGATGCGCTCGGACAGCAGGCCCCAGAGCGGGCGCAGATCGCGCGGCCAGCGTGTGGCATCGACGGTGTAACGATTGCCGCCGCCCAGGCCGCCATCAACCACCAGGCCGGCCTCGCGCAGCCGGGCCAGATGGCTCGAAATCCGGCTCTGCGTAAGCTGCGTGACCGCCGTCAATTCGGCCACGCTCAGCGGCTCGTGCCCGAGCAGCAGCAACAGGCGCAGCCGGGTCGGCTCGGCGAGCAGCCGAAGGAGCTGGGAACTGTCGTTGAGATCGAGCATGGCGTGAATTCAGCGCACCGTGGGACGCAGCGAGCATCCAATAAAAAGGCCGCTCCTGGTGAGCGGCCCCATCAGCACTCGAGCCGGCGGATCAGGTGCTGGAGGATTCCGATCCGCTGCCGCTGCTGGAGCCGGATGCGTCATTCGACGAACCGTTGCTACTCGGCGACGGGGTCTTCTTGGACGCGGGCGTGGAACGCTTCGTGGCCGAGGTCTTGCGGCTCGCGGACTTCGCGCGCTTCCCCTCCGATTGGGTGCTCGACGTGCTTTTTTTCGTGCCCGTGGTCTTGGCGCTGCTGCCGGCGCGCTTGGTGGTCTTCTTGGCACCGCTGGCGGACGTGCCCGCGCTGGCGCGCTTGGCGCTCGTCTTCTTGGGCGAACTCTTGCGGGTCGACGTCTTGGCGCTGGACGTCTTGCCCGAGGCAGCCTTGGACGACGACGATTTCGACGTGGACGACTTGGTCGTCCCCGACTTCGTCTTGCTGCCGGTCGCGGAGGCGGCCCTGGTCCTCGATTGCGTACCGCTGGCCGAGGTACCGGCGCGCGCAGTCGTCGATTGGCGGGTCGAGGACGATGCCGCGCTCTTGCGGGTCTTGCCCTGGGGCGAACGGGTGCGTTTTCGGGCCGTGCTGCGGCCGGCCGTGGCGCTGCTGGCGCTCGCACTGGCGGCGGTTGCCGCTGCGTCAGGCGCGCTGTCGCCGATGTTGTCAGCCGCCGCGCGGACGCTGGCTTTGGCCGGGTCCAGCGTCTGATCCACTGTTTCCTTTATGGGTTGTGCGTAGCGGCTCGCCTCCGTGCGCGCTTTTTCGGCCGCGCGCGCCGCCGCCTGCTGGGCGGCCTCGCTCATCTGCTCGGCCCGGGTGTCGGTGCCGCTGAGATTCTCGCGAATCTGGGTCGAGACTTCGCGCCGCGTGGTCTCGAGAATCGACAGACTCTGACGCGCGTTCGACAGGATGCGATCCATCGTGTCCTGCAGCAACTGCACCTGGGCCATCGCGAGATCGCGCGGCGCTCCGCCGTGCTTGAGTGTCTGCAGGCTGGTCAGCGCCTGTTCGTAGTGCGTCCTGATCGCGGACAACTCGTGTTCGGCGAGCTGCTCGATGCCGTCGTAGATCGCCTTGTTGGCCGACGTCAGCGCCCCGGTGTAGTTGCGTCGCAGCGAATCGATGTCGCTGCGGATCTGCGTGATTGGATTCTTCTTCGAACGCGCCATGGTAAAAAACGCCCATAATCCAGCGGATGAAGCGCTAGATAATCATGCTCGCCGATGAGTGTCAAAAAGCGGCGGTCGCTCGCATGGCGCGCGCCACCGCAGCGGCGGTAAGACGCGTTACTAAAAGTGCGAATGCCGTTGTGGCACGGTTGACAATACGCTAGCGTATTGAGCCAGGTTTTCACGACAACCAGACCCCAGGGCGCTGCCGCCCGGTGTCTTCATTCGTTTATTGGAGCGTGTAATCCATGTTGTATGAAGGATCCAAACTCACGGTCACAGTCGATGACGGGATCGCCGTACTGTGTTTCGACGCCCGGGACGAGTCGGTCAACAAGTTCGACGAAGCCACGATGGCCGAACTCGGCGAGGCGGGCCAGGCCTTGGCGGGCGCCTCGAATATCAATGGGTTGCTGGTGACGTCCGCGAAGCCGGCGTTCATTGTCGGCGCCGACATCATGGAGTTCGGCGCGCGTTTCCAGAAGCCCGAGGACGAACTCAGGGCCGGCATGGCGGAATCGGTGTCGGTCTTCAACACGATCGAGGATCTGGATTTTCCGAGCGTGACCGCGATCAATGGCCTGGCACTCGGCGGTGGCCTGGAAATGTGTCTGTCCACGGATTATCGCGTGATGGGCCAGTCGGCCCAGCTCGGTTTCCCGGAGACGCGGCTGGGCATCTACCCTGGCTTCGGCGGCACCGTGCGCGCGCCGCGCCTGATCGGTGCCGACAATGCGATCGAATGGATCGCCGACGGCAAGAACCGCGATGCGAACAAGGCGCTGGCGGCCGGCATGGTCGATGCCGTGGTGGCCGACGACGATCTGGAGGCCGCCGCGCGCGACCTGCTGGCCAAGGCGATCGAAGGTGAATTCGACTGGCAGGCCCGCAAGGCGGACAAGACCGGCGCGCTCAAGCTCAACCCGACCGAAGCCGCGATGGTCTTCGAGACCTCGAAGGGCTATGTCATGGGCCAGACCCAGGGCAACTACCCCGCCCCGATCGAGGCGATCCAGCGCATGGCGCAGGCCGCGCACATGAGCCGCGATGAGGCGCTCAGGGTCGAAAGCGAAGGCTTTATCAAGGTGGCCAAGAGCCCCGAGGCGGCCGCGCTGATCCAGCTGTTCCTGAACGATCAGCTGATCAAGAAGAAGGGCAAGAAGTACGGCAAGATCGCCCACGAAGTGAATCAGGCGGCCGTGCTCGGCGCCGGCATCATGGGCGGCGGTATTGCCTACCAGTCGGCCTACAAGGGTGTCGCTACCCTGATGAAGGACATCAAGGAAGACGCCATCGACCAGGGCCTGGAAGAAGCGGCCAAGCACTTCGCCAAGGGCGTGGAGCGCGGCAAGCTGGACAACCGCGAGATGGCCCGGGGCATGTCGCGTATCCGGCCGACGCTGTCCTATGCCGAGTTCGATCACGTCGACGCAGTGATCGAGGCCGTGGTCGAGAACCCGAAGATCAAGAAGAGCGTGTTGGCCGAGACCGAGGAAAAGGTGTCGGACCACACGATCCTGGCCTCGAACACGTCGAGCATCTCGATCGACGAGCTGGCCACGGCGCTGAAGCGGCCCGAGAATTTCCTCGGCATGCATTTCTTCAACCCGGTGCATCGAATGCCGCTGGTCGAGGTGATCCGGGGCAAGGCATCCTCCGAGGAAGCCGTGGCCACGGTGGTCAATCTGGCGCACAAGCTCGGCAAGACGCCGATCGTGGTCAACGACTGCCCGGGCTTTCTGGTCAACCGTATTCTGTTTCCCTACTTCTTCGGCTTCCAGCAGTTGATCGCCGACGGCGCCGATTTCGCCAAGATCGACAAGGTGATGGAGAAGTTCGGCTGGCCGATGGGCCCGGCCTATCTGTCCGACGTGGTCGGCATGGACACCTCGCAGCACGTCGAGGAAGTGCTGGCCGCCGGTTATCCGGATCGCATGAAGGCCGAGGAGAAGTCGTCGCTGGACGTGATGGTCGAGAACAACCGCCTGGGCCAGAAGACCGGTTCCGGCTATTACAAGTATGAGAAAGACAAGAAAGGCAAGCCGAAGCGATCCGAGGATCCGGAAGCCTACGAGCTGATCGCCTCGATCCAGCGCGACAACCAGGATTTCGAGCCCGACGAGATCGTCGACCGGATGATGATCCCGATGATCATCGAGGCCGCCCGGGCGCTGGAAGAAGGCATCGCCGAGACGCCGAACGAAGTCGACATGGGATTGATCATGGGGCTGGGTTTCCCGCCGTTCCGCGGCGGCGCACTCAAATACGCCGATGCCCAGGGCCTGGCCGCGGTGTGCGACAAGGCCGACCGGTACGCGCGGCTGGGCAAGCTCTACCAGCCGACCGAGCGCATGCGCGAAATGGCGGCAAACAACGAAACCTATTACCGGATGTCGTAGCGCGCGAGACGCAGCCACGTCAGCCAATCCCTATCTGGAGAACATCATCATGCAAGCCAATGGCAGCAACGAAGTCGTGATCGTCGACGCGGTGCGCACTGCGATGGGCCGCTCGAAGGGCGGCATGTTTCGCGACACCCGCGCCGAAGAACTCTCGGCCGAACTGATGAAAGCGCTGGTCCGGCGCAACAACCTCGACCCGAACGAGATCGAGGACGTCATCTGGGGCTGTGTTCAGCAGACCAGGGAACAGGGCCTGAACATCGGCCGCAACGCCGCGCTGCTGGCCGGCCTGCCACATGCCGTCGCCGGCCAGACCGTGAACCGGTTGTGCGGTTCATCCATGCAGTCGATCCATACCGCGGTCGGTGCCATCGCGGCCGGCATCGATGGCGTCTACCTCTGCGGCGGCGTCGAGCACATGGGGCACGTGCCCATGGACTACAACGTGGATATCGCGCCGCAGCTGTCGAAGTATGTCGCCAGGCCGGCCGCCATGATGGGCCTGACCGCCGAGATGCTGGCCAACATCCACCGGATCGAACGCAAGGCGCAGGACGAATTCGCGCTGCGAAGCCACCAGCGGGCGTATCGGGCCAACGTCGACGGCGAGTTCGCCGACGAGATCGTGCCCGTGCGCGGGGTGAACGAGAACGGCCATCTCAAGATGTGCGACGCCGACGAAGTCGTGCGGGCGGATGCCAATCTGGAGGCGCTGGCTTCACTGCGCCCGGCGTTCAATCCCCGCGGGGGCACGGTCACCGCCGGCAACTCCTCGGCGATCTCCGACGGCGCGGCCGCGGTACTGGTCATGTCGGCTGCCAAGGCGAAGTCGCTCGGCATGACGCCGATGGCGCGGATCCGCGGCATGGCGGTGGCCGGTTGCGACCCGTCGGTGATGGGCCGTGGCCCGGTGCCGGCGACGCAGAAGGCGCTCAAGCGTGCGGGCGTGAGCCTGGCCGATATCGATTATATCGAGCTCAACGAAGCGTTCGCCGCCCAGAGCCTGGCGGTGCTCAACGAGCTGGGCATCGCCGATCGCCAGGACGTGATCAATGTGCGTGGCGGCGCGATTGCGCTCGGCCATCCACTGGGCACGTCCGGCGCGCGCATTACCGGCGCGCTCGCCCACATCCTGGAGGACAAGGGCGGCACGCTGGGCCTGGCAACCATGTGCATCGGCATGGGGCAGGGCATTGCGACCGTCATCGAGCGCGTAAGTTAGAACTGTAGATTCCGCGAAGAGACAGCCGGCCTGCGGGCCGGCTTTTTCTATCGCGAAGCGATCGGCGGGAATCGGGTTGGCGGGCGCTACGATCGTATCCCTGCGAAACGGCCACGGGCCGGCTTGCCGCCATGCGCTTTGTTTCCGGGGTGCCAGGTCTTATAGTGATAAGCCATGGAGCGATCGCGAACATATCGGGGCCGGCGTTGGCGCGGCATCGTCGGACTGGCTGTTGTGTTGTCGGTCCTCGCTGTTGTCGCGGGCCCACCATGCAATGCGGCGGCCAGCCAACCGGTGCTCGATCTGCCGGTGTCCATGCCCGCCAGCGCCAGGACACTGGCCTCGACCCGTTCGAAAAAAACCTATCCGTTGATCGTGGGTCGAATCGTTCAGCTCGGCGGCATCCCCGGCAACATTTCCGCCGTGCGTACCGTCGACGGTACGGCCATGCGGCGGACGTTCGTCGTGCCCGGCGCGGGCTCGGCCAAGGCGCTGGCGGCCACGCTGGCGCAGCGACTGACCCAGGCCGGGTTCGAGCCGTTGTTTTCCTGCCACGGCGCGACCTGCGGGCCCCATTTCCAGAAGGTCTCTCCCGGTTATCGCGCTGCCCCCGCGCATTTCGACGGGCCGCTGGCCGGCCAGGTTTATCGTGCAATGCGGCGGCCCAGTGCCAGCGGCGATGAATACGTTGCCCTGCAGATCGCGCCGGACGACGCCGGGCTGGCGGTCCAGTTCGATGTGGCGCGCTCGCAACCGCGTGAAGTGGGGGCGATCTCGGTCGACGCGGCCGAAATGGCGCGCCAGCTCACGCAAGCCGGCCATGTCGCGCTGCACGGTATATTCTTCGGTACCGACAGCGACCGTATCAAGCCGGAATCGCGCTCGATGGTGGCTCAGATCGCCAAGCTCCTCGAGAACAAGCCCAAGCTCCGGCTGTTGGTGGTCGGCCATACCGACAACCGGGGCAGTTTCGCCTATAACCAGGCCCTGTCGGAACGTCGGGCGAAGGCCGTGGTCCAGGCCCTGGTCCAGCAACACGGCATCGACCCTGCGCGGCTCAAACCCGTGGGCGTGAGTTATGCGGCGCCGAGCGCGAGCAACGCCACCGCGGCAGGTCGCGCCAAGAACCGTCGCGTCGAGCTCGTGCCCTGGTAACGCCGCGCGTCATGGGTCACATGCCGCCGGCCCTGGTTCGGGCTGTCGGCCCCGCTCATCGATAGCGCGCGCGCCATACGGCTTTGCGGTGCCGGCCCCTGGACTGATCGAGGCCGGCGCCCCGCGCATTGCCTGACCTGATCTGGGCGCGCCGCGCGACGCCGCGTGCAACGGCAACTAATGCAGCTTGAACACGATCGGGATGATGAGTTCCAGTCGATTGCGCTGCGCGGCGGCCGGCATCGGCGGCAATGGGCGCGAGGCCGCCAGCATCCGGCGGGCGGCGGCATCCAGCGCCGGCGATCCGGAGGAGGCGGCAATCCGGCTTTCCAGCACCTTGCCATCAGCATCGATGGCGAGGAAGAGTTTGACCGTGCCTTGCGTATGGTTCTGTCTTGCCTGGTCCGGATAATGCTTATGCCGACCCAGCCACGCGCGTAGCTTGGCAATGTAGGCATCGGTGGCCTGCTCGCGGTTGCCGTAGGCACCCTGGCGGCTGGCCCCGGCGGGCTGGGTGGCATCGCGCGCCGTGACTTGCTGCGCCGGTGCGGTATCCGAAAGCGTCTGCTGTGGTGTCACCGATAGGGCGGGCGCGATCGCGGGCGGCCCGGTGGCATCGCTCGGGCCGGCCCCGGATGCCTGTGAAGCCGGCGCCGCGGCCACTTCCGGCGCCTCCGCCGTCGCTTCGGGCGGGCTCGGTTCCGCCGCGGCGGCGGCCTCGGTCTGATCGCTCGGCGCATCGCCGATGGCCGGCGTGACCGGCTTGGCGGCTTCGATCGGCGCGTCCGGTGCGGTGCCGCTGTCGGTCGCCGTTGGCGCGGATGACGCCGATGCGCTGTTCGTGCCGCCGGCTTCGTGGCTGTTGTCGTGCAGTTGCTCGATCGGCATGTCCTCGATGCTGGGCGGCGTGGTGTCCAGCTTGTCGAGTGACACTGTCACGCCGCGCGAGGTTTTCGACGAGGGTGTCGGTGGGGATGGTGACCAGATCAGCAGTGCGATCACCAGCATGTGAAGCAGCGTCGCCCAGCCGATCGCGATCAGCCATTGCCGGCGGGAAATCCGCATTATCCGCGGGTTGACTGGGTCACGAGCCGCAGGCGATGGGCACCGGCCGCCCGCAAGACGTGCATCATCTTCACGACGCGACTCGTGGCCAGGCCAGCGTCGGCGCGCAGGCGGATCGGCGTGTTCGGCCGCCGTTGCAGCCGTTGCCGGACCGCTTTTTCCAGCGCGTCATCCTGAATCGGCTGGTCATCGAGTGCCACGCGGCCGTCGGCCGCCAGCGACACTTCGATGCCCCGTTGGTCCACGGGGGTCGGGCTGGTCGAGTGGGGCGGCTTGACGCCCAGTGGCGAGGGAGTGGCCAGTTGGCCGGCGAGCATGAAGAAAATCAGCAGCAGGAAAACCACATTGGTCAGTGGCAATACCGCGTCGTCCAGCCGTGCGGCCATGGAGGTCGAGCGACGGGGGCGCTGAAAACGCATCAGGACGGGTGCCCGTCGGTTCCGGGCGTGGCGTCCATCAGCGAAATATGCTGGACGCCGGCCTGCGATAGCGCATCCAGCACACGCACAGTGTGCTGTAGCGTGACGCCGTTGGCCGATCGGACCAGCACGCGGCGGTCCGGGTGCCCGCGCCGCGCCGCTGTCACCCGGGCGATCAGCGTTTTCATCGGCATATAGTGGCCCGCGAAGCGGACGCCGTCCGTGCGTACCTCGACCAGCAGGGCGCCTTCGATGCCGTGGGCATGCGCGCTTCCCGCGGCGGTATCCAGCGTGATCCGATGCTCGTCGGTGAAGTTATAGGCGAGCATGAAGAACAGCAGCAGGATGAACACCACATCGATCAGCGGTGTCAGGCCGATCAGCCGGGCGCGACGGCGCCGGCCGGCGCTGCTAAATGACGGGGCGACGGTAGACGAAGGGTTCATCGGTATCGATATCCGGTTCGGTATCGGGCTGCGACGGATCGAGTATGAAAAGACGCGTGACGATGCTATCCATCTCCTGGGCCTGGCGATCGACAAGGCGTTCGAACCAGTTGACCGCGACCATGACCGGCATCGCCACGCCGAGACCGACGGCGGTGGTCAGAAGCGCCTGCCAGATGCCGCCGGAGAGTAGCGCCGGATTGACCTGGTTGCCCGCGGCCTGGAGCGCCTGGAATGCCTCGATCATGCCGAGCACGGTGCCGAACAGACCGAGCAGCGGCGAGAGCGATGCGATGACTTCGAGCGTGCGCAGATGCGAGCGGAGTTCCTCGAGGATATCAGCGCCGTATTGCATGATCTCTTCGCGCAGCCGCGATTCGGGCAGGCCCTGACGCGCCTTGAGTTCCAGCGTGCGCCGGGCCACCCGGGCCACCGGGCTGCGCGAGCGCCGCGTCGCGGCCAGCGCCGCGGGCGCATTGCCGGTTCGGTAGAGCGAGAGTGCCTCGCGCGCCGAGCGGAAGTCGCTGATCCCGGCGGCGCGGAACTGCATCAGCTTGGCCACGATGATCGTGATCGCGACGATCGACATCAGCGCCAGAAGAATCACCACCGGGCCGCCGACAAGCAGTTTGTCGTTAAGGTGGTTGAGCAGTTCGACTAGATTTTGCAGCACTTGTCTACTCCGTGGCGCCCGGGCCGGCTACTCGATGAACGGTACGCGACCGCGCTGCGACACAGAAATCAGGGACAGGCAGTCGTCACGCTTTTGCGGCGGGCCCTTGCCGGTATCCACCGTGCACTGCAGCACATTGTTGAGCAGCAATTGCCCGATCTTCTGGCAGGTGAGCCCGGGGATGTCGAACACCTTGAGGCTGGTCTTGCCGGCCGGCATCGGCCCCAACTGGACCGCGAGACGCTTGGCTACGATGCCGTTGTTGTCGAACATCACCACGTCCAGCTTGAACGAATCGAACGAGCGGTTGGTCAGGTTCTGGGTGACGAGATAGGCCCGGCATGCATTGGCGACTGTCGTCATCTTGTTGAGCTCGACATCCACCGCCTGCGAACTCGCCGTCCCCGCGCTGGATGTCTGAGCGGCCGACGGGTTGCCGGTTGCGGCGCTCGACGCGATGTTGGTTCCGGCATCGCCGCCAGCGCCGGACGCGCTGGCGCTGGCGTTTCCACTTGCCTGGGCGGCCGAGGGATTACCGGCCGTCGCCTGGCCGTCATGCGTCTGGGCCAACGCCATGCCGGCAAAGCTCAGCGCGCCAACGCAAAGCAGAATGCGTAATCGTTGCATGACCCAGCCCCCTGACGACCCTGACTTTCGATTCGGGTCGCGTGCATCGCATGAATAACAACGTGAGTATCGCGATCGTCGACAGTCGCTGCAAGCCGCGAATCGACAGCCGCGGGCGCTGGCGTCAGACTCGACCGTTTACAAAGCGTCGAGGACAACGGGTGACGGTTTTTTCATCGATGGTCGCGGCCGGCCACGAACAGGTCTGTTTCTTTCATGATCCGGCGACCGGATTGCGCGCCATCATTGCGATTCATTCCACCGCGCTGGGGCCGGGGCTCGGCGGCGTGCGTATCCGGACGTACGACGACGAGGCCCAGGCCTTGACCGACGTGTTGCGCCTGTCCGAGGCCATGACCTACAAGGCAGCCTGCGCGGGATTGTCGTGTGGCGGCGCCAAGGCGGTGGTCATGGGCCCGTTCCCGGCCGATCGCGCGGCGGGCATGCATGCGCTGGCCGATTGCATCGAGCGCGTCGGCGGGCGCTACATCGCAACCGAAGACATGGGCATGAGCGAGTCGGACATCGCGCGGCTCAACGATGTCACCCGGTTCGCGGTGGGTCGCGGTCTGGATGACGGCGGTTCGGGGGATCCGTCGCCGCATACGGCGCAGGGCGTGATCAACGGCATGCGCTCGGCGCTGCGGGCTGCCGGCATGCCCGCTGATTTCCGCAGCCTGAAGGTTGCCGTGCAAGGTTGCGGCCATGTCGGCTTCGGCGTCATCGAGCGTTTGATCGCCCGAGGGGCCGAGGTGTGGGCCTCGGACATCGACGAAGCGGCGATCGAGCGCGCGCGTGGCGCCGGGGCGGCCATCATCGCAAACGACGAGATCACCACTGCGGACGTGGATGTGTTCGCGCCCTGCGGCATTGGCGCGGTGCTCAACGAACGAAGTATCCCCGCCATTCGGGCCCGCGTGATCGCCGGCGCGGCCAACAACCAGCTGGCTACCGACGCCGATGCGGCCCGGCTGGCGGCGCGCGGCATCGTCTACGCGCCGGATTTCGTCATCAATGCCGGCGGGTTGATCAACGTGGCCGACGAGATCGATCCCGCCGGCTATGACAGCCAGCGCGTCGCGGGCCGCGTGGCCGGGATCGAGACGACGCTCGACGAGATCTTTGCCGAGGCCGAACGCAGCGGCCGGACCTCGGCCGAGGTCGCACTTGCGCTGGCGCATGCCCGGGTTGGCGCCGCCTGATTCCGGCCCGGCCGCCGACGATATCGATAAGCGGCCACTTGATTATGTACGACACTCAGTTGGCTGACTAAGCAAGCGCATTTTGTCCGCAAATGCACGCGAATGAGCGCAAATAAGAAGGAAGATCAAGGCGCTGTCGCTTCAGGTTCGCGAGCAATCGCACTGTCAAGACTTTGGCTGAAATTTGTACATAATTTTGTACATAATCAAGAGCGGCCATGAAAAAGCCGCGCTCGCCGAGCGCGGCTTACAAGGGGATCGTCTGGCGAGAATCAGGCCGCGTTGTCCCAGGCCGGCGCGAACGACGGATTGATCATTCGGCCGTCCTCGGAATGCAGCTTGCTGATCTCGCTCATCTCTTCCTCGGTGAGCTCGAAATCGAAGACCTCGAAGTTGGCGGCCACGTGCGCCGGGTTGGATGAGCGGGGCAGGGCGATCACATTGTCCTGCTGGACCAGCCAGCGCAGGGCCACCTGGCCGGCATTCTTGCCGTATCGCTTGCCGATGCGTTCCAGCGTCGGGTCCTTGAAGACCTCGCCGCGGGCCAGCGGGCAGTAGGCGGTCAGCGAAATGCCATGCTCGGACAGTGCATCCAGCACCGGCTTTTGATCGAGATAGGGGTGATACTCGACCTGATTGGTGGCCAGCGGCTTGGCCGAGAGTTCCGCTGCCTCATGGATCTGGGCACGGGTGAAGTTGCTGATGCCGATGTTGCGCACCAGGCCCTTGTCCTGCACTTCGTTGAGTGCGGCCAGCGTCTCCTTGAGCGAGACATCCGGGTTCGGCCAGTGCAGCAGCAGCAGGTCGAGATAATCGGTATCGAGCCGTTCAAGGCTTTCAGCGACCGACTTCTGGAACTCGCCGTCGGTGTAGCGGTCGGTCCAGACCTTGGTGGTCAGGAAGATGTCTTCACGGGCGACGCCGGAATTCTTGATGCCGCGGCCCACGGCTTCTTCGTTCTTGTAGACCTGGGCGGTATCGATGTGGCGATAACCCACCGCGAGTGCATGTTCAACCATCGCCTCGGCGTCCTTGGGCTCAAGCTCGAAGGTGCCGAAGCCGATTGCGGGAATCGTCGCGCCATTGGCCGTCACATTATGCATGGTCAATCCTGTTGTGTTCGATACAAATTGATGGCCTGACGCTGTGGGGCGCCACCGCGATAATCAACCCGGGCATTGACCGCCTGTCGCCATGAAAAAGGCCCGCGGCGCATGCCGCGGGCCTGGCTGGCGGCCCGCCGGGTGGCGGCATCAGGCCGCCTTGGCGAAGGCGAGGTCGGGGCTGTCCTCGCTTTTCAGATCGACCCGCACGATATCTCCGGCGACGAACTCGCCGGCCAGAATCCGCTTGGCCAGCGGATTTTCGACCAGCGTCTGAATCGAACGCTTGAGCGGCCGGGCACCGTAGACCGGATCGAAGCCGGCTTCGGCGAGCCGGTCGAGCGCGGCGTCGCTGATTTCCAGCGTAAGCTCGCGTTCGGCCATGCGCTGCTCCAATTCGCGCATCTGGATGCGCGCGATCTGCCGAATCTCGGGTGCCGCCAGCGGATGGAACACCACCGATTCGTCGATGCGGTTGATGAATTCCGGCCGGAAGTGCTGAGCGACTACTTCCATGACCGATTCCTTCATCGTGTCGTAGCCCGAGTCGGCCAGTTCCTGAATCAGCTGGCTGCCGAGGTTGGACGTCATCACGATCACCGTGTTGCGGAAATCCACGGTCCGGCCCTGGCCGTCCGTGAGCCGGCCGTCGTCCAGCACCTGCAACAGGATGTTGAATACGTCGTGATGGGCTTTTTCCACCTCGTCGAGCAGGATCACGGAATACGGTTTGCGCCGTACTGCCTCGGTCAGATAACCACCTTGCTCGTAGCCGACGTAACCGGGCGGGGCCCCGATGAGCCGCGCCACCGAGTGCTTTTCCATGAATTCCGACATGTCGATGCGCACCATGGCGTTGTCGGTATCGAACAGGAAATTCGCAATCGCCTTGCACAACTCGGTCTTGCCCACGCCCGTCGGGCCGAGGAACAGGAACGAGCCGATCGGTCGATTCGGGTCCGACAGGCCGGATCGCGAGCGCCGGATCGCGTCTGACACCGCGGCCACGGCCTCGTCCTGGCCGATGACCCGCTCATGCAGGGAATCCTCCATGCGCAGCAGCTTGTCGCGCTCGCCTTCGAGCATGCGCGACACCGGGATGCCGGTCCAGCGCGAGACGATTTCGGCGACTTCCTCGTCGGTCACATTGTTGCGCAGCAGCTTGTGGTCCGCCGGCTTCTCCTCGGCGGCCTGCGCTTCCTCGAGTTCGCGCTGCAGCTGCGGAATCTTGCCGTACTGCAGCTCGGCCATGCGCTCGTAGTCGCCGGCGCGTTGTGCGGCCTCCAGTTCACGCTTGGCCTGGTCCAGTTCCTCACGCTTGTTGGCGGCACCCGCCACGCTGGCTTTCTCGGCCTTCCATATCTCCTCGAGATCCGAGTATTCGCGTTCCAGCTCGTCGATTTCATCGTCGAGCTTTTCCAGCCGTGCCCTGGAGCCCTCGTCCGACTCCTTGGACAGGGCCTGTTTCTCGATCTTGAGCTGGATCAGGCGCCGGTCGAGCCGGTCGAGCGCTTCCGGTTTGGAGTCGATCTCGATACGGATCTTGGAGGCCGCTTCGTCGATCAGGTCGATCGCCTTGTCCGGCAGCTTGCGATCGGTGATGTAGCGCTGGGACAGCTTGGCCGCGGCAATGATCGCGCCGTCGGTGATGTCCACGCCGTGATGCACCTCGTAGCGCTCCTTCAGGCCGCGCAGAATGGCGATGGTGTCCTCCAGATCCGGCTCGTCGACCAGCACTTTCTGGAAACGGCGTTCCAGGGCCGCATCCTTTTCGATGTTCTCGCGATACTCATTGAGCGTGGTCGCGCCGATGCAGTGCAGTTCGCCGCGCGCCAGCGCCGGCTTGAGCATGTTGCCGGCGTCCATGGCGCCCTCGGCCTTGCCGGCGCCGACCAGCGTATGAATCTCGTCGATGAACAGGATGATGCGGCCTTCCTGCTTGGCCAGATCGGCCAGCACGCCCTTGAGCCGATCCTCGAATTCGCCGCGATACTTGGCGCCGGCGATCATGGCCGCGAGGTCGAGCACGAGCACGCGCTTGTCGCGCAGCGACTCCGGCACTTCGCCGTTGACGATGCGCTGGGCCAGGCCCTCCACGATCGCGGTCTTGCCCACGCCCGGGTCGCCGACCAGCGTCGGGTTGTTCTTGGTGCGGCGCGACAGCACCTGGATCACGCGCCGGATCTCCTCGTCGCGACCGATCACCGGATCGAGCTTGCCCTGTTCCGCCCGCTCGGTGAGATCGGTGGTGTACTTGTCGAGCGCGCCGCGTTGTTCCTCGGCGTTCGGGTCGTCCACCTGTTCGCCGCCGCGGATCTTGTCGATCTGCGCCGTGAGATTGTCGCGGGTCGCGCCGGCGTTCTTGAGAATCTTGCCGGTTTCGGATTTGTCCTCGAGCATGGCGAGAATGGCCAGCTCGCTGGAGATGAACGAGTCGCCTCGCTTCTGCGCCAGCTTGTCCGACAGGTTGAGCACGCGCATCAAGGCCTGGCTCGGATTGACCTCGCCCGTGGCCTCGCTGATTGTCGGCAGGTTGTCGAGGCTCTTGAGGACCTGATTGCGGATCTCGCGTACGTTGAGCCCCGCGCCGTCGAGCAATGGACGAACCGTGCCCCCCTCGGCATCGAGTAGCGCCAGCAGCAAATGCTGGGGTTGTATTTCGTTATGGTCGCGCCCCACGGCCAGACTCTGGGCATCGGCCAGGGCCTGTTGGAGCTTGCTCGTGAGTTTGTCCATTCGCATGGTCGACTTTCCTTTGTGAAGACGGGTGAGTCGTGCCGCACCGCGTACGGCCATCGCTTTGAGGTTGTAATGAGGTCTGCCTTGAACATTTCAACCATTGTTTGATGGATTTCATTCCATCGCCCGGCAGACCACGTCTGCGCTGATATACTCGCGCGTTTGCCGCGAACCGGCGTGATCTGAATCATCCCGAGGTCTGAATGTCGAACGCCTACACCGATCCGGATTTCATGTTGGGCGAGGAAGCCCGTCCGCTCCGGATCCTGTCCGAGTACATCGAGCCGCGTACCCGGCTGATGCAACTGGACGTGCATAACGGTCTGATCTTCTGGGGCTCGGCGCGGCTGCGTCCGCACGAGCACGATCGGGTGGCCGATACCGCCGACTACTATGCCGAGGCGCGTGAACTGGCCCGCCGCATGATGCGCTGGACCATGGACGAGCACGCCAGCGGCGAGCACTACTATGTCTGTACCGGTGGCGGGCCGGGCATCATGGAAGCGGCCAATCGCGGCGCAGCGGATGTCAATCCGGA
The DNA here is from genome assembly GCF_052044155.1 of Salinisphaera sp. SWV1. Lineage (NCBI taxonomy): Bacteria > Pseudomonadati > Pseudomonadota > Gammaproteobacteria > Salinisphaerales > Salinisphaeraceae > Salinisphaera > Salinisphaera sp. SWV1. The sequence goes on along the minus strand of NZ_JBQDYE010000009.1, from coordinate 17,980 downwards.
ACTGTCGATGGGGCTCAACATCGAGCTGCCGCACGAGCAGGGCACCAACGCCTGGGTGCACGAGCGCCTGAACTTCAACTTCCACTACTTCTTCATGCGCAAGTTCTGGTTCATGAATCTTGCCAAGGCCCTGATCATCTTCCCGGGCGGCTTCGGCACCATGGACGAGCTGTTCGAGATGCTGACCCTGATCCAGACCGGCAAACAGCCGCGAATCCCGGTCGTGCTTTACGGCCACGATTTCTGGCGGCGCCTGATCGATTTCGATGTGTTCCGCGAACTCGGCTTGATTGCCGATGCGGATATGCGGCTGTTCTACCAGGCCAATAGCGTCCAGCATGCATATGATTTCCTGACCGACGCCCTCGAAGGCCGGGTGCCCGAAGGGGCCAAGCGCCAGGCCTGAGCCCCCCGGATTGAACGCCGGGCCCGGCGATAGCGGGTCGATTGCCAACGAAGTGGCGTGTCAGGGGTTGGCAATCGCCATAAGCCTGCTATCATACGCCGCTCGTTGCGAGGCAACAGACGGTTTCGTGGGGCCGTAGCTCAGTTGGGAGAGCGTCGCGTTCGCAATGCGAAGGTCGGCGGTTCGATTCCGCCCGGCTCCACCATGTCGAAGGGATCAGGCCGCGCCTGATCCCTTTTTTATTGCCCATGATTCGGTGCCTGCTGCGCGATCAACGGGCCAGCGTCGGCAATTTGCCGGCCGGGCTCGCACGCCGCTTTGAGGTTGGCCCGTAAGGCCATGATTCGACTTGATTGTTGAGCGGTGGCCCGCGACTACAACCATGGTCGCAATGACAGCGTTGTCGTCGCTGAAATAATTTTTCTCAATTGTTGAAAATTATTTCATCGGCATCGTTCATGGCTGACCGGCAAACCGATGATCTGGCGATCTATGTCGCCTGGTTGTCTTACATCGGCGGGTATACCCAGGCTGAAATCGCCGATCGACTGTCGTTGTCGCGCGCCAAGGTTCATCGCCTGATCGGCGAGGCCCATCAGGCGGGCTATGTTCACGTCTATATCGATCGCTCGCCCCAGCGCCTGGTCTCCTATGAGGATCGTATCGCCGAGTATTTCGGCCTGAGCCAGTGCCTGGTCGTGCCCGACGTGGAGGATCCCAATGATCGCCACGGCAACGTGGGCGCGCTCGGCTCGGCGGCGGCGCGCTACGTGCATGGGCGCATCGCGAGTGGCGAGGTGTCGTCGCTGGGTGTGTCGTGGGGCCGTTCGCTGGCCGAGATGACGCGTCAACTGCCCCGTGAGGGGCTTCCCCACCTGGCCATCGTCTCGCTCATGGGCAGTCTGACCCAGCAATCGGCGATCAATCCGTTCGATGTGGTCTATCGGTTGGCCGAGAAAACCGGCGGGCAGGGGTTTTTCCTGCCGGTGCCGTTCATCGCCGACAGTATCGAGGACCGCAACGTACTGATGGCCCAGCGCAGTGTCGCCGATGCCCTCGCCCGGGCCCGGGCGATTGATCTCGGCGTGGTCGGCATCGGTGCCATGGCCCTGGATCAGCCCATGTTCATGGAAGAGCGCGGTTTGCTGGGCGAGCGCCAGCTGGCGGAGCTGGTCGAGGCAGGCGCCGTGGGCGAGCTGGTCGGGCATTTCCTGGACTGCAACGGGCGGCCCATCCCCATGGTGATCAACGAACGCACGATCGGCCTGTCGCTGGCCGAGCTGGCCGAGCGCGAGATCGTCGCGGTAACCGGCGGCGCTGACAAGGGGCCGGCGATCCACGCCGTGCTCAATAGTGGCGTGATTGATCGGCTGATCGTCGATGAGCCCGCGGCCAAGGCGCTGTTGAATGTGCGCGCCCGTGCTGCGTGAGCGGCCGCGAACGGGGCTTACGATGGGCGCGGCGCGCCCTGGATGGGCGACAGCGAATGGGCGAATTTGGCATCGAAAGTCGGCCCGGCAGCGCGATATGTTCGACTTTTCGCGAATGGGTAATGAGCCGGCTGAACGTTATGATCCGCTCAACAAGGACTTGCTGCGACAGCGTCGAGCGGGTCTGGATCGCGCCGGGCCGGGGCGAATTGGCAACAAGCCGGCGAGTGCGAAGGTTACGGGGACGCAAGACACGGTCGAAAAGCTTGATTGATCCGAGTGATATCCGTCCCCGAAGCCGTATCGACACGCGCGACCGAATGATCGCGCGTGTCGGGGCCCGGTCGGCCGGTGCGGCGGATGAGATCTTGGAAAACATGGAAAGAACCAGTCCGCCGGACTGGATGGCTCGAGATAAGAGCCTGTGGACCGGCGGTTATCGAAGGGGCGCGGATAGCTTCCGCGAATAGCGTAAAACTAGCCAATCAGGAGAAACCACTGTGGGCAAGCAAAAAATACAAGGGCGCGCCGCGCTCAACAGCCGCGTAAGTCGTTATACGACATTGCTGCTCGGTACCACCGCACTCGTGTGCGCCGGTGCCGCGCAGGCACAGACCAGCAACTCGAGCAACGACACGTCGACGCTCAGTTTTCCGGAGATGTTCCAGAAGCAGGTCGTGGAAGGTTCGCAAGTGCACGGCCGCATCGGCTTCTACGACTTCCGTCGCTGGCATGACACCAACCAGCCGTACCCGGGGCAACCAAAGACCGGAGATAACTACAATACGGAGAACACCAACTTCGGCGCGCAGATCGGTATTACGACGGGGCGTCTGTACGGCTTTTCCGCGGGTGGCGAGTTCGTCTATGAAGGCGCGCTCTACGGCAACAACGCCGCCGGCACCAAGCTGAACTGTAATCTGGCATGCGGATCCGTGGACGCGATTACCCAGGGCTACCTGCAGTTCAATGCGTACGGGTTCCAGCTTCGTGGCGGCCGTCAGCTGATCAACACGCCGTTGGCCGGTGCCGATCAGTTCACCTTCCTGCCGCGTGCCATGCAGGGCGTGAGCGCGGTCTGGCGTCCGCTGGATACCATGACGCGGATGTCGTTCACTGGCGGCGGTTCCGCCAAGACCGAAGGCAACACCGGCCCACAGATCAATCAGTCCAGCGTGTCGCAGAACGCCACCTACGAGACCAATCAGTATCTGCCGTTCTTCGGCCTGGATGCGTCCGCCATGGACCAGCCCGAGTGGCAGGTCTTCGGTGCCAAGATCACGCGGCGTGAGCCGCGCGGCAATCCTCCGGATGGCTTCGTCAAGGCGAACCGGTATTTCGACAACGTCAGCGGCTTCTGGTCACTGGGTACCTCCTATCGCAACGTGATGTCCAACGGCGGCCAGGTTGTCGGGCAGTACTACCACTATGACTTCCAGCAGACCGAGTCGGCCGACTACGGCGAGGTCGGTTACATGGCGCCGACGATGGGTTCGGGGGCCACGGCCTGGGCGCCGTATGTCCGCGCCCAGGTGGTTGCGGCCTATAATGCGGACAAGAGCCGCATCCCGCAGGGCATCAACAGCCAGATCTACGGTCTGAAGTTGGGTGTGGATAGCGGCATGGTCGGCTTCTCGGTCTTCGCCAATTTCTCGCCGGAGCACAATAACTCGTTCAACCACGGCCAGCTCCTGCATCCGTACACCGATCTGTCGGGCGTGATCTACACCGACACCATGAATGACGGTATCCAGGAGCAGGGCCCGGGTTGGGCCGCCGGTGCGCGCATCGACTTCACCCCGACCGACAACTTCTCGATGTATGCACGCTACGTGCAGTATGAAGCCAAGTATGGTCACTCGCATGACTTCTACTTCAGCGGCGCGAGCAACGGCAATAATGGTCAGATCGGCGATGGGCGCAACGGTAGCCCCGACTCGTTCACCGGCACCCAGTATCGGAACCAGAAGAGTCAGGGTATCGGCATCGGCATGACCTACGACCTGGGCGGCATCTCCAAGCAGCTCGCCGGCCTGAAGATCGGGGACAATCTGGGCATCACCAAGTTCGACCACGCGCCGAACTTCTACGACAACCGTATCCGCTTCTACTACAGCTTCTAGTCGCGCAACGGCCCAACGGCCCGGTCCATCCCTCGGGATGGCCGGGCTTTTTTAATGCTGTGAAAAGCTCGCGGGGCGGTTCGCCCGCGCCACAGAGCCAGGCGAAGCGGTTATACTCGGGAGTTGAATTGGTTAGCGAGAAAGAGAGAGACAATGGCCGCCGAATTCGTACCCGTGGATCCGTTCGACCTGGTGATATTCGGCGGTACGGGTGATCTGGCGCGGCGAAAGCTGCTGCCGGCGCTGTATCACCGCGACCACGACGAGCAGTTCTCGGACGATAGTCGCATTATTGCGGTATCGCGCCAGGAGATGAGCGACGAGGACTACGCCGCGTGGGTTCGCAAGGTGCTCGAAGAGCATCTCCCGGATAATGAAATCGATGAGGATGTGTTCTCGCGTTTCCATGATCGCCTGGCCCATGTGCGACTCGACGTAGACGACGCGGCCGGCTGGACGGCATTCGCCGAGCGGTTCGACCACGATGGCCGTATTCGTACGTTCTATCTGGCCACCGCGCCCAGTCTGTTCGGCAAGATCGCCAATGGCGTGGCCGATGCCGGGCTGGTGGATGCAAGAGCCCGGATCGTGCTGGAAAAGCCGGTGGGCCACGATTACGAATCGGCGCGCGATATCAACAATGCGGTGGGCGCGCGGTTCGACGAATCGCAGATCTATCGTATCGATCATTATCTGGGCAAGGAAACGGTCCAGAACCTGATCGCCCTGCGTTTCGGCAACTCCTTGTTCGAGCCGGTGTGGGGCCGACAGGCGGTGGACAATGTGCAGATCACCGTCGCCGAGAGCCTGGGCGTGGACGAGCGCTTCGAGTTCTATGAGCAGACCGGCGCGCTGCGCGACATGGTGCAGAACCACATGCTGCAACTGCTGTGCCTGACGGCGATGGAGCCGCCGGCGAGCATGAACCACGACGATGTGCGCAACGAAAAGATCAAGGTGCTGCGCTCGCTCAAGCCCATTACGCCGCAGGATGTGCACAAGGTCACGGCGCGCGGGCAATACGCGGCCGGCATGATCGACGGCAAGGCGGTGCCGGCCTACGGCAGCGCGAACAAGAAGGCCCAGGCGCCCGCGGATGAGGCCACGGCCGAGACGTTCGTCGCGATCAAGGCCGAGATCGACAACTGGCGCTGGCAGGGCGTGCCTTTCTATCTGCGCACGGGCAAGCGCATGGCGCGCAAGTCGTCGCAGATCGTGTTCGAGTTCAAGCCGGTGCCGCACTCGATCTTCGGCGAGGAACCGCTCCAGCCCAATCGCCTCGTGCTGCGGCTGCAGCCGGAGGAGGGCGTGGAGATGTCGATCATGACCAAGGAACCGGGCCCCGGTGGTTTCCGCATGCGTAGCCTGCCGCTCAACCTGAGCTTCAGCCAGGCGTTCGAAGTGGCTTATCCGGACGCCTACGAGCGCTTGTTGATGGAAGTCCTGCGCGGCAACCCGGCGTTGTTCATGCGCCGCGACGAGGTCGAGGCCGGCTGGCAGTGGATCGACCGGATTCTGGAGAGCTGGCGTCTGGAACAGGTCGAAGCCCAGGAATACATGGCCGGCAGCTGGGGTCCGACCGATGCCTTCGTATTGCTCGATCGCGATGGACGGCGGTGGCACGATAGCTGATCGTCCCCGCGCCGTATGGGCGCGCACAGGTCGAGACCCGCGCTGAATGCAATCCACGAGAGGGACCGTTCCCATGGCCGAGTTGACGCAATATCCCAGCCGGACCGAGGCGGCACGCAAGCTCGCGGCATCGATTGCCGCACGCCTGCGCGACGCAATCGCCGAGCGCGGCGCGGCCAGCCTGGTGGTCTGTGGCGGCAGTTCGCCGAAAGAGCTGTTCGCGTTTCTTTCGGCCGAGGCACTGGCCTGGTCGCGAGTGACGATTGTCCCCTCCGACGAGCGCTGGGTGCCGGTCGACGACGAGCAGAGCAACGAACGACTGGTTCGGCAGACGCTGTTGGCCGGGCCGGCGGCCGAGGCGCGGTTCGTGGGGCTGTATCGCCCGACCGATACGCCTGGCGAAGCGCTCGACGCGGTCGCGGCTTCCTTGACCGACGTGCCGCGGCCGCTCGATGTGGTATTGCTCGGCATGGGAGACGACGGGCACACCGCCTCGCTGTTCCCGCAAGCGCCCGACATCCAGACCTGTCTCGACTCGACGGCGCCCTGCGTGGCGCCCAGCGTCGGCCCGCCGGCCCGGTTGTCCCTGAGTCTGGCGTACCTGACCGATGCCCGCAGCATCGATCTTCTGATCTTCGGCGACGAGAAGCGCCGCGTGTTCGAACGCGCCCGGGCGGCCGGCCCGGTGGCCGAACTGCCCGTGCGCGGCGTCTTGCATCTCGAGCGCCCCGTGGCCCAGGCACACTGGGCTGAATGAATGAAACGCCCGGCGTTATCGCCGGGCTCCCGTGAGCGGAGGCTGTCATGGCACTCAATCCCGTCATCCACGACGTCACTCAGCGCATCATCGAGCGCAGTCGCGATTCCCGTGCGGATTATCTCGCACGCATGAACGAAGCCGGGCGGCATGGCCCGCACCGCGGCACCATGTCGTGCTCGAATCTGGCCCACGGCTTTGCCGCCTGTGGCGCGCCGGACAAGGACGCGCTGGCCTCGGATGTCCGGCCCAATGTCGGCATCGTCTCGGCCTACAACGAGATGCTCTCGGCCCACCAGCCGTTCGTGGATTTTCCGGATATCATCAAGAAAGCCGCCTGGGACGCGGGCGGCGTGGCACAGTTCGCCGGCGGTACGCCGGCCATGTGCGACGGCGTGACCCAGGGCCAGCCCGGCATGGAGCTCAGCCTGTTCTCGCGCGATGTCATCGCGTTGGCCACCGGCGTGGCTCTGACGCACAACATGTTCGACGCCGCCATCTGCCTCGGTGTCTGCGACAAGATCGTGCCCGGGCTGCTGATCGGCAGCCTGGCCTTCGGTCATCTGCCGGTGATCTTCGCGCCGGCCGGACCCATGACTTCGGGGATGTCGAACCCGGTCAAGGCCAAGGTTCGCGAGCGTTTCGCCCAGGGCGAGATCGGCCGCGACGAGCTGCTCAAGGCCGAATCCATGGCCTATCACTCGCCGGGCACCTGCACCTTTTATGGCACGGCCAATTCGAACCAGCTCATGATGGAGTTCATGGGCCTGCATCTGACCGGAACGTCTTTCATCAACCCCGGTACGCCGCTGCGCCATGCGCTGACCGAAGCGGCCGCCCGGCGCGCCGTGGAGATGGCCTCCGTGCCCGACGACGGCCAGGCCCGGCGGATGTGCGACATCGTGGACGAGAAATCCCTGGTCAATGGCCTGGTCGGATTGTTGTCCTCGGGCGGATCGACCAACCACACCATGCACTATGTGGCGGTGGCACGCGCCGCCGGCATCAAGATCAACTGGGACGATTTCTCGGAATTGTCATCGGCGGTGCCGCTGTTGGCCCGTGTCTACCCGAACGGGGTCGCGGACGTCAACCATATGCGCGCCGCGGGCGGCATTCAGTTGATGATTCGCAGTCTGCTCGATGCCGGCCTGCTGCATGACGACGTCATGACGGTCGAGGGCTACGGCCTGCACAATTACACGCGTGAACCGTTCCTGGACAATGGCGAACTCGCCTGGCGCGAGGGTGCGATGACCAGCCACGACGAAGACGTCATGCGCACGGTCGACACCCCGTTTGCGTCGACCGGGGGCATCAACGTACTGGATGGCAATCTGGGCCGCGCCATCATCAAGACCTCGGCGGTGGACAAGAAATATCGCCGTATCGAGGCGCCGGCACAGGTGTTTTCAACCCAGCAGGCGGTGCTCGACGCGTTCAAGGCCAATGAGCTGAACAAGGACGTGGTGGTGGTGGTGCCGTACCAGGGCCCGCGGGCCAACGGCATGCCCGAACTGCACAAGCTGACGCCGAGCCTGTCGGTGCTGCTGCAGCGTGGTTATCAGGTCGCCCTGGTTACCGATGGGCGCATGTCGGGCGCCTCGGGCAAGGTGCCGGCGGCGATTCAGGTCACCCCTGAAGCGAAGCTCGGCGGGGCCATCGGCCGAATCCGGGACGGCGACATGGTGGTCGTGGACAGCGAGACGGGCGAGTTGTCGGTGCAGGTCGATCAGGCCGAACTCGACGCCCGCGAGCCGGTCTCCTTCGCCGATCCGCCGCCGACCGAATACGGTTTCGGTCGCGAGCTGTTCGCGCTGTTTCGCCACCATGCCGCGCCGGCCGAAGAAGGCGCCGGTCCGGTGCTCCATGACTGAACGCGATCCGTCGATAATCAAGAGGTAACCATGGCCGATACACTCGCCATCATGAAAATGTCGCCGGTGATCCCGGTGGTCACCATCCATTCGGTCGATGACGCGGTCGCCATGGCGCGCGATTTGTACGACGGCGGCTTGAAGACGATCGAGATCACGCGGCGCACCCAGGTCGCACTCGATGCCGTGCGTGCGATCGCCCAGGCCGTGCCTGATCTATGCCTCGGCGTGGGCACCGTGTGGACCGCGGCGCAGGCGCACGAAGCACTGGATGCCGGTGCCCAGTTCATCGTTTCGCCGGGCATTGCCGACGATGTCGGCGCGGTCTGCCGCGAGGCGGATCTGCCCTATCTGCCGGGGGCGCAGACGGTCAGCGAGGTTGCCCATCTGGTGCGCCAGGGCTGGCAGCAGGTCAAGCTGTTTCCGGCGTCGGTGATCGGCGGCCCTTCCGCAATCAAGGCGTATGCGGCCGTGTTTCCGGATGTCCGCTTCTGCCCGACGGGCGGCATCACCGAGCAGAGCGCGCCGGATTATCTCAAGCTGCCCAGCATTCCCTGCGTCGGCGGCAGTTGGCTCGCCAAGCCGGCGACCGGGGATGAGCCGACAGGTCAGTCGCCAACCCGTGCAGCCGCGGAGCGCGCCGCGCGGCTCGGGCGTTGACGCCGTGGCGGGCCGCCTCGGCGCGGAACCGCCCGCCAACGCATGGCAGGTAAGAAAAAAAGCCGGGCTCGAGCCCGGCTTTTTTGCTGCCGGGGTAGCCTGCTAGGCGATCCGCTCGTCGCTGTCGCAGTCGAAGAATACGGCACGCGCGGTATCGAACGACAGGGCCATATTCGCGCCGACTTCCGGTGCCGCCGATGGCGTGCAGCGCGCGGTGACCTCGATGTCGTTGATATGGGTGAGCAGATAGGTATCCGGCCCGGTCGGTTCCACGATCTCGATGCGGCAGGTCAGCGCGTTCTCTTCGCTGGGCTCGGCCGGTGCCAGATGCTCCGGTCGCATGCCCATGATGACCCTTGACTGCCCGTGCGCCGCAAGCCGGCTCGCGGCGGCTTGTGGCAGCATGAGGTCAATGCTGGCCTGTCCAGAGGTTAACCGGATTGTGCCGTTCTCGCCGCCCGAGAACTCGCACTCGATGAAGTTCATCGCCGGCGAGCCGATGAAACCGGCGACATAGCGATTGGCCGGATTGTCGTAGATCTCGTGCGGTGTGCCGAGTTGCTGCACGCGGCCTTCGTTCATCACCGCAATCCGGTCGCCCAGCGTCATGGCCTCAATCTGATCGTGGGTTACGTAGACCATGGCGGTCTTCAGGCGCTGATGGAGTTGCTTGAGCTCGGTGCGCATTTCGACACGCAACTTGGCGTCGAGGTTGGACAGCGGTTCGTCGAACAGGAACAGCGCCGGGTCGCGGGCCAGGGCGCGGCCGATGGCCACGCGCTGGCGCTGCCCGCCGGATAGCTGGGCCGGCTTGCGGTCGAGGAGGTTCTCGATCTGCAGCATCTTGGCCACGCGTTCGACCGTCTTGCCCCGCTCGGTCTTGTCGACGCCGCGCATTTTCAGGCCGAACTCGATGTTCTTGCGCACGTTCATGTTCGGATACAGCGCATAGAACTGGAACACCATGGCGATGTCGCGCTCGCGCGGGCTGCGATCGTTGACTGGTGTGCCGTCCAGCGTGATCGTGCCGGAACTGATGGTCTCCAGGCCGGCGATCATGTTCAGCAGCGTGGATTTGCCGCAGCCGGACGGGCCGACCAGGATCAGGAATTCGCCCTCGGCCATGGCGATGTTGATGTCTTCGAGGACACGGGTTTCGCCAAAGGTCTTGGATACGTTATCGATTTTCAGTACAGCCATGTAATTCGCTTCTCGTTATGGCGTTGGTTCGCGGGATGCGCGCGGTCGCCCATGCGGCCGCGCGGCTGGCCCGCCCCCGATTTGAACTGGCGTCAGCCTTTCACTGCGCCCGCAGTCAGCCCGCGCATGAAGTAGCGCCCGGCCACCACGTACACGATAAGCGTGGGCAGGGCGGTGATGATCGCGCCGGCCATGTCCACGTTGTAGCGCTTGACCCCGGTCGACGAGGTGTTGACCAGGTTGTTGAGCGCCACTGTGATCGGATGCTCGCTGCCCGAGGTGAACACCACGCCGAACAGGAAGTCGTTCCAGATCTGGGTGAACTGCCAGATCACGCAAACCATGAGAATGGGTGTCGAGATCGGCAGGATCACATAGAAGAAGGTCGACACGAAGCCGGCGCCGTCGATGCGCGCCGCCTTGACCAGCTCGTCCGGGATGGTGACGTAGTAATTGCGACAGAACAGGGTCGTGAAAGCGATACCGTAGACGGTATGCACCAGCGCCAGGCCGGTCAGGGAATTCGCCAGCCCGATCTTGCCGAGTACGCCGGCCATCGGCAGCAGGAACATCTGGAAAGGCACGAAGGTGCCGCCCAGAAGCAGGCCGAATGCCAGTTCGGAGCCCTTGAAGCGCCACTTGGTCAGGACATAGCCGTTGATCGCGCCGAACAGGGTCGACAACGCCACGGCCGGGATCGTAAAGCGTACGGAGTTCCAGAAGTAGCCGTGCAGGCCGGAGCAGTCGGCGCCGGTACAGGCATTGGACCAGGCGGCCGTCCAGCCTTCGGTCGAGAACGGCGATGGCAGGGCGAACAGGTTACCGTGGCTGATCTGCGGCAGTGTCTTGAACGACGTCGTCAGCATCACGTACAGCGGCATCAGAAAATAGAGGGCCGCGAAAATCAGCACGGCGTAGACCAGCGCGCGGGCGATCGGCCCGCCACGCTGAATGCCGTCTTCAGTGGGTCCGGCCATCACGGCGCTCCTTCAGTTCGGCAATGAGCATTGGCAGCATGGCGAGCGCAACGGCGGCCATCATGAGTGTTGCGGCGGCCGCACCCAGGCCGATCTGGCCCCGATTGAAGCCGAAGTTGTACATGAAAATGGCGGGCAGCCAGGTCGAGTAGCCGGGGCCACCGCCGGTCAGGGCGATGACCAGGTCAAAGCTCTTGATGGCGAGGCTGACCAGCAGAATGATTGCCGAGAAGAACACCGGCCGCAGACTCGGGATGATGATCGAGAAATACACGCGCGGAAGACTGGCGCCATCGATCTGGGCCGCCTTGATTATGGAACTGTCGATACCGCGCAGGCCGGCCAGGAACAGGGCGGTGACAAAGCCCGACGCCTGCCAGACCGCGGCGATCACCACGGTATAGATCGCCATGTTCGGATTCACCAGCCAATCGAAGGAAAAACCCGTCCAGCCCAGTGACTGCACCACATGCTGCAGACCGAGACTCGGATTGAGCAGCCATTTCCAGACGACACCGGTCACGATCAGCGACAGGGCCAGCGGATAGAGATAGATCGTGCGCAACCAGCCTTCGGCGCGGATCTTCTGATCGAGCATGATGGCCAGAAAGAGGCCGATAGCCAGACAGATCGCGACATAGAGAATGCCGAAGATCGCCAGATTGATCACCGATACCCACCAGATATCGAGCTGAAACAGTACCTTGTATTCGCGCAGGCCCGCGAAGTTGTTGGTGGGGAGAAGGCTCGAGCTGGTCAGCGACAGCCAGATCGTCCAGGCAATGAAGCCATAGACGAAGATCAGCGAAGCAAGACCGCTGGGTAGCAGCGAAAACTTGGGCAGCCAGCGGTCGAGCCGGCGTCGCCACGGCGTGGCCGCGGCCCGGGCGGCCCGAGGCGATGATTCAGCCATGTAGGATTATCCGTTGTGCTTGTCGGCGCATCAGAGAAAAGCCGGCGCCCAGGCGCCGGCTTGAAGGAAGGCGGAGGATGCCGCCCGCTACTACATCTGGGACATCATCTTGGCCTGCTTGGCCTGGCTCGCCATGGCCTTGGCTGCCGCTTCCGGCGTCATGCTCTTGTCGTTGTAGAACTTGGCGATGACGTCGAAGATGGCGCCCTTGACCGCGCCGTTCTCGGCCATGTCCTGCGAGAAGCTCGGCACGAGCGCATTGTTCTTCTCGGCGGCGGTGAAGTCCTTCTTGGACTGCTTCGCACAGGCATCGAAGCCCTTGAGCGAGACGCCCTCACGCACCGGAATCGAGCCCTTGGCCATGTTGAACCGGCGCTGGAACTTCGGCGACAACGCCGTGCGCGCGAACGCGTACTGGGCATTCTTGTCCGAGTGCGAGCTCTTGAACATCTCGAACGAGTCGGTGTTGTAAACGAAGCCGTTGTGTTCCCCCGGGAACGCCATGCAGGCGATTTCCTTGCCCGGTGTGGCGTTGTCGTTGGTGATTTCGCCCTTGGCCCAGTCGCCCATGATCTGCATCGCGGCCTTGCCCTGGACCACTTCGCCGGTGTCATGGTTCCACGACAGCCCCTGACCGTTCGGATCCTCGTACTGCTCGATCGTACGCAGACGCTTGAAGACCTTGGCCATGGTGTCGCCGGACAGCGCACTCTGGTCGAGGTCGACGAAAGCCTTGCGATAGAAGTCGGCGCCGCCGGTGGCGATCGCGATGGCATCGAACTCGGTCGCCACCTGCCAGGTGTCGCCGCCGCCGGCGATCGGGGTGATACCCGCCGATTTCAGCTTCTTGAGCGCGGCCACCAGCGAATCCCAGTCGGTCGGCATCTGGGCGCCGGCCTTTTCCATCACCGACTTGTTGATCCACAGCCAGTTGATGCGATGCAGGTTGAACGGTACGGCCACATAGTGACCGTTGCACTGCATGCCCTTGGCCACGGGGCCGGGCAGGATCTTGGACCAGTGCTGCTGCTTGGCGACCTTGTCGATGTTCATCGTCAGGCCGGTGGTGCACCACTGCTGAATTTCCGGACCCTTGATCTGGGCCGCGCCCGGCAGGTTGTTCGATTGGATGCGCGACTTGAGCACGGTACGGGCGTTGGAGCCGCCGCCGCCAGAGACGGCGTCGTTGATCATCTTGTAGCCATTGTCGGCCATCATCTGCTGCAGAACATTCATGGACTTGGCCTCGGAGCCCGATGTCCACCAGTTCAGCACGCTGACACTGCCCTTGTTGGGTGCGGCCAGGGCCACACCACCGACCGTCATGGCCGCGACCGACAGGCCGATTGTGACGCTCTTGCGCAAAATACTCTGGTTCCTCATGGGCTCCTCCCTGATACCGTATCCGGCCCTTGGGGCCACGGCGTGTTCGTTTGGCTACGATTGACGCGTGCGCCACAGCGGACGCATTTGTTCAAGGATCGAGCAAACGTTCGGGGATCACAACGGAACGAAGGTCTAATAGACCATTCTGGGACCGTGCCCACAGTCAAGCCGAAATAACTTAACTTTTTGTTTCCAGGTATTTTATTCGGGGTCGGCTACAAGTCGTCGAGGGCGGCCAGCGCGCCTTCCAGCGCCGGATATTTGGCCGTCACGATGTAGCAGGGGACATCGGCAAGGTACTCGGACAGCCGCCCGTGCGCTTCGAACCGCTCGCGGAAACGGCTTTGCGCCAGAAACGGCTGCAGCCGCGGCGCGATGCCACCGCCGATATAGGCCCCGCCGCGCGCGCCCAGGGTGAGCACCAGATTTCCGGCAGCCGTGCCCAGCATGGCGCAGAAGTCGTCGAGCACCTTCACGCAGATGGCACATTCCCCGGCGAGGCCGCGCTCGGTGATGTCCGACGGTTCCAGCGCCTCGGCATCCACGCCGTCGAGCTCGCAGTTGGCGCGATACAGATTGACCAGCCCCGGCCCCGAAAGCACGCGCTCGGCCGACACATGATCGAACTGCCGGGTGAGAATGCCCAGCAATTCGACTTCACGCGCATCGGCGGGGGCGAGCGTGACATGGCCGCCCTCGCTGTCGAGAGCGCGCCATCGGCCACCGAAGTGGAAAACGCCCGACACACCCAGCCCGGTGCCCGGGCCGATCACCGCGCGCGGCGCGTTCGGTGTCCCCCCGCCATGCGGTGTCACCGGTACCAGCCACTCGCGATCCAGTCGCGGGATCGACAGCGCGAGTGCGGTAAAGTCGTTGACGACGTGAAAATCCTTGACCCCGAGCTGGCGACCCAGGTCCCGGATCGAGAATGACCACGGCGAGTTGGTGAACGCGACATGGTCTTCGTAGACGGCGGTCGCGACGGCCACCGCGGCCGCGCGAATGCTGCCCACATTGCGGTTCGACAGATAATGTCGGGTGGCCTCGGCCAGGCCGGAAAAATCCTCGCAGCGCAGCGTCTCCTGACCCTGTAGCGCGCCGTAGTCGTCGGCCAGGGCGAAGCGCGCATTGGTGCCGCCGACATCGGCGACGAGCCGCCACGAGCTGTCCGGATCACCGGCAAGACCAACACGGGGTTTATCGAACATGGGCGCGACTCGACTGGGATGCGAAACGCCGCATATGAAGCCATAGCTTCGGAGCGAAGGCCAGTGCGGCCCGCTCGGGCGTTGCCGCGTGATCGCCGCAAGAACCGCCGGCGAGCGCGCCATGCGGGCTTGTTTCGCGTGGTCGGCACAGCCCGGCCCTGCTTCGCGCGTGACACGGGTCGCTGCGTGTCGAGCGCGGGTGCGCGCCATCGCAGGATTTTCGGGAACAGACGAATTTCGTTGACGGCGACGCGCTTAACGGCACCCCGCATCGCCGCGCCACGTCAGGCTGGCCGGGGCTGGGCCGTGGCGCTGCGCGCCGCGGCCTCGAGCGCCACGATCGCCTCGTCCTCGGCGCGCGAGGCGAGATAGCACAGACCGAGAGTCTGGGACACGCGTTGCTCGCGGCGCACGCGCGAGTATTGCAGGGCGCCGGGGTAGAGCTGGCCGATGCGGCCGGGCAGCAGGGCCAGGCCGACGCCGCCGCGTACCAGCGACGACAGCGAAAAGATGTCGTTGGCGCGCAGCGCGACCTTCGGCGTCACCCCGGCCTGGTCGAACATGCGGTAGGCATCGCGGCCGGAAGAGAATTCCTGCGACAGCATCACGAACGACCGATCCGCCCAGTCGCGCAGATCCACCGGGGTCCGCGAGGGCGCGTCGTCCTTCCGGCTGGCCAGATACATTTCGTCCCCGAACAGGGCAATGACGCGCCGGCTGCGCGAGCTGTCCATATCGTGTACGCACATGACCGCGGCATCGACCTCGCCGGCGGCGAGCTTGTCCTCGAGATCGGTATTCGAGCCCAGCACCAGTTCGATGTTGCAACCCGGCAGCGAGGTCTGGATGGCGGTGATGATGCGCGGCACCACCTCGATGGTCAGCGAATACAGCGAGCCGATCCGGAAGGTGCGGGGCGAGATGCCCGCGGCCTGGCGCGTGGCGTCCACGCTGCGCTGGATGCCGTCGATGATGTCGGCGGCGTGGGATTCCAGCACGGTGGCCGAGGCCAGCGGTTCCGGCGCCCGGCCGCGATGGGCGAACAATGGCGCGCCGACGGCGGTCTCCAGCGAATGAATTGCCTTGTGTACCGACACACTCGACAGCCCCAGGGCCTCGGCGGCCCGGGCGAGATTGCGTTCGCGCATGAAGACCAGAAAGATCTCCAGCTTGCGCAGGGTGATTTCGTCGCTGCCGCTCAAATGATGGCTCCTCCAGACCCGGGGCGGTGACCGCGGCATGCGCGGCGACCGGCGCTGGGCTTTGCCCGACGTTAACGAAGCTAACGCGAGCTTGATTGATCGACCGCTGGGCCGATTCTATCGTCGGCCATCCCGGCTCAGGCGATGCGGTGGCATGATTCAAAACAACGATACACGCAACTGGAACACCCGCGGTGAGGACAAGGCCGAGCGCCTGGCGGCGGCCGCCGGCCACCTCGAGGGCAAGCTGGCCCGGCGCGAGGCCATCGCCGATATTCTCTACGCCTGCATCCGCTCGGGCGACCGCATCATCGCGGAAGGCAACAACCAGAAACAGGCCGATTTCCTGTCGCGCGCGTTGGCCGAGCTCGACCCGGCGCGCGTGAACAACCTGCACATGATCCAGCCGAGCGTGGGCCGGCCGGAGCATCTGGCGGTGTTCGAAAAGGGCATCGCGAAAAAACTGGATTTCGCCTTCTCCGGCACCCAGAGCCACCGCATCGGCGCGCTCATGATGGACGGCACGATCGAGGTCGGCGCCATCCATACCTACATCGAGCTGTACGCCCGGCTGTTCGTCGATCTCACGCCGCGCGTGGTGCTCACCGCGGCCTTCAAGGCCGACCGCCAGGGCAATCTCTATACCGGCCCGTCGACCGAGGATACGCCCGCGCTGGTCGAGGCCGCGGCGTTCTCTGACGGTATCGTGATCGCCCAGGCCAACGAGATCGTCGACGACGTATCGGATCTCGACCGGGTGGATATCCCGGGCTCCTGGGTCGATATCGTGGTCGAGGCCGACCGGCCGTTCTACATCGAGCCGCTGTTCACGCGCGACCCGCGCAACATCACGCCGGTGCAGATCTTCATGGCGATGATGGCCATCAAGGGCATCTATGCCGAGCATGGCGTGACTTCGCTCAACCATGGCATCGGCTTCAATACCGCCGCCATCGAGCTGTTGCTGCCCACCTTCGGCGAAAAGCTCGGCCTGCGCGGGCGCATCGCGAAGAACTGGGTGCTGAACCCGCATCCGACGCTCATCCCGGCGATCGAATCGGGTTGGGTCGAGTCCGTGCACTGCTTTGGCACCGAACTCGGCATGGAGCGCTATGTCGCGGCCCGGCCCGACGTGTTCTTTACCGGTGCCGATGGCTCGCTGCGATCCAACCGCGCGTTCTGTCAGCTCGCCGGCCAGTACGCGGCCGACATGTTCATCGGCGCCACGCTGCAGATCGACCCCGACGGCAATTCCTCGACCGTGACCGAGTCGCGCGTGTCCGGCTTCGGCGGGGCGCCGAATCTGGGCAGCGATGCCCGCGGCCGGCGACACGCCACACCGGCCTGGGCCCATCTCGCGGCGCCGGACGACAAGCTCGGCCGCGGCCGCAAGCTGGTGGTGCAGATGGTCGAGACCTTCCAGGCCGGCCTGAAACCGACGTTCGTCGACCAGCTCGATGCGGTGAAAGTCGCCGAGAAAGCCCATCTGGCGGTGGCCCCGGTCATGGTCTACGGCGACGACACTACCCATTTGCTCACCGAAGAAGGGCTGGCGTATCTGTACAAGGCCGAATCGCTGGAAGAGCGGCGCGCGATGATCGCGGCCGTGGCCGGGGTCACCCCGCTGGGGCGGTCGGCCGATCCGCGGGTCAGCGCGCGGCTGCGCCAGCAGGACAAGATCCGCCTGCCCGAGGATCTGGGCGTGGCGCGCGCCGAGGCCACGCGGTCGCAGCTCGCCGCCTCCAGCATCGCCGACCTGGTCGACTGGTCGGGCGGGCTCTACGATCCGCCGCCGCGCTTCAGGAGCTGGTGATGCGGCGTCTGGATTTCGATGCCGCCGGCGCTGCCGGGTCGCGCTCATCGGCACTGGATCTGGCCGGCATGGCCGTGGCCGCGCTGCGCGACGAACTCGATCTCACGCCCAAGCCGGGGCTGGTGGATCGGACGACGACCGGCGCGCATCGCGATATGGATCACGCCTTGATGACGACCTCGGCGCTGGCACTGGAACCGGGCTTCGCCGCGATCGCGACCGCCGCGGCCGGGGAGGCGGATGCGGCGGCCCTGCGCGCGGCGCTGGGCGTGGCCGGCCGCGAGGCCGAGGCGGCGATGATGCAGGCCACCAACGGTGTGAACACGCATCGCGGCGCGATCTGGGCGCTGGGCCTGATCGTGGCGTCCGCCGCGGCGACGCCGCGTCGGCAATGGC